>DASXVB010000072.1:0-17642 GCA_036504475.1 Methanosarcina sp. | reverse complement strand
ATAAGAGAAGCACTCAATAAAGAAAATATTGCTTATGTTGATGAACGAACATACAATAGGCTCTGAGCCATCTGTTTCCAGGATCCAAAGTGTCTTTCTGGAAATTATAACAAAGACTACCTGAAGCAACTTATCAATCTCGAATTACAACAGTGTGCCTTTAACTACTATTCTAGTCAGACACAACAGTGCTATTTATACTAAATACCCAAAACCGCACCACAACGCCAAATATTAATGTACCACAAAAACTTTGTAATGTATGTGATTTAAAGAGACTGTGGGCTTCAATCGATAACTTACAGTCTCTTCAAAAATTAGCTGTTTTATAGGTTTTCGTTTTTTTGAACTTGTAAAAAAGAGTTATTCAGAAGGCTATACAATGGATAGGTTTTCCTTGTGAAACCTATGTATTCTAATTTCATATCAGTTTTTTCAATAAAGAGTTTCTGCTCATTATTTTAGGGGAAAATTACTGAATCTTCTTACCTGTTCTCTGGCAGCTCCGGATCTGATTTTCGACAGTATTATTCTGCGTGAAGAGGTAATAGTTTATCAGGTAGCTCTGGTTTCTGTCTCTAGTAGATTTTTCTCTAATAAGGCGTGTGCCGCACAGGCCAGATGCTCACGTGCCTTCTTTTGTGATTGGACAAAACTGCGAGATTATTTTTGCAACGAAACCAAATTAAATGCTCGAGTTTTATCTGAAGAATCTGATAACCATGTGTATCATAAGCAGAATTCTATTCAATCCATCAGATTATTTAATGTTATATTCAAAATGTTTGATATCTTCTTTCAAAATCAAATGCTTTTTACTGTCGGCTTCGGTGATCGGACGAACTGGACGGCAAGGGTCGCCAAAAGCAAGATAGTTATCTGGAATGTCTTTTGTTACGACGCTGCCGGCACCGATTACCACATTGTTTCCTATATGTACGCCACCCAATACAACAGCATCACACGCAATCCACACATTGTTACCGATATGGATTTCTTCGGCGTATTCGGCCATTGTCGTCTTTCCGTTTTCGTCTGTTCCCATACGTTCCTGGGCAATCAGAGGATGAGAAGTAGCCATTAACGAAACATTTGGCCCGAAGCATACATTGTCGCCAATGTAAATATGTGCGTCATCCATCACCATAAGATTGAAATTCGCAAAAAAGTTTTCTCCAATAAAGGTGTGACAGCCGTAATTGAACTGGATAGGTCCCTGAAAATAATAAGTCTTGCCGATGCCGCCAATAAATTCCTTGATAATTGGCAAACGGTCGGGATCATATTCGTCCATTGCATTGTATCTTTGACATGCAGTATGCGCCTTATGCTTGATGTCTTTCAGTTCTTTTTTACGTGGATCAAACATTTTGCCCGAAAATATCTTTTCTTCTTCTCTCATCTGAGAGTTTCCTCCATCTTTCAAATATTTATTTTTGAAATTGTAACTTAGATAACAATAATGGCAACAGAAACTTTTTTTGGGGATTACCAGAACTTCCACCAATGTTTCTTATTCTCCGTAGTCTCTGGAAGGAGATTCGTGTTTGGCCTGCTGTGTGGATTCTTATCCGCTTTGTATATAGGGCAATTTTCGTAAGCACTTAAACCTTTGAAGCAGTATTTGCGCACATGGGAATCACCGAGACCACGCAAAGGACTAACACAACTGCAAAAATAACGAACCGGCTCATCACGCGGCATATCAGGAATCCTAGGACTACATGGGTTAATCGGGTTCAAATGTTTACAATTCATTTAGCACACCGATTAACCATCCTACCTACGGATATAAGGCAGTGCCGTTTTGTTCAGAGAGCGCGAAAATAGCCCCAGTTCAGAAAAGTTTCAGTAAAAATTTGTTTGAAAATAGAAAGATAAATTTAGGAAGACGCGCCTAAGGTTAATCGCTAAGTGTTGAGAAAGGTGATTGATTGGGTACTGAAAGTCTTCGGACTTATAATAAAATCGAACCATCTTCATTTTCTATAAAAGATAGATTACTCCAAATTATCGGGTTCTCTGCATTACTATTATGGCTCATAGTATATGTGATCACAGAAATCAATTTTAACCAGTACGAAAACGGTGCATTAATTAACGACAGTTCATTAATAAAAGCAATACTTTTTCTAGCCGCATTTTGCTTTACGGTGTCTCTTCTTCTAGGAGCGTGGACATATTATAAAATAAAACGTGCTTATTCCAATGATCCGTCAAAAGGGATGGTGAACGCAGTTATATGGTTTATATTCGGACTCTTTGTTTTCATGATATCAATTCCACATATATTTTTCCCAGAATCCGAAAGATTCTTTGGTATATACTTAATTGCATTGACGTATGCAGGAAAACACGTAATGGAAAAGATTTCAAAAAATCCGGAGTAAATCCTGGTTTAGCTTGAGAGTAAAGGACGGTTTATTCTAAGCCCCTGTATTTGATTATAAGAAGCTCCCCCATAATCCCCCAGTTCAGAAACGCTTCACTTTTGGGCTTATTTTCCTACGTTTTTGGTTTTGGTGGAGTATGCATGATGTTAGGGTGTATTCTTTTAAAAATTTAATTTGTCTATGTCTGTAATCATGTGACTAATCATGTCCTTTTCTTTTAAGCTTGTGTTTTCGTTTCCTAAATCTTTACGTATTTCTAACAGAAGGATTGTATATAGCTTAATTACTATAGTTGGATCAATTACTTGACCTTCAGCTTTCTGTTTTTCGGATTCAAATGTATATTGCATTAAATTTCCATAAGCCCTGACAACTTCATCGGAACCTAATAAAGTTAATTCGAATGAAGTTCTCCTATATTCTTGTGATAACATTTGATCTGTTATTTTTTGTTGGTCGGTTCCCTTAGTAAACATTAGTATGAAAGGCGTCAATAAATCAAAGTATACTTTTCGTCTGTCCTCTCTTAGCTTTTCCTCGATGGAACGTAATTTTGCGATCTTATTTTGTATAAATATCCCAATTATTGATCCTGAACCAAATATCGCGACTATTAATGTTAATATTGATTGAAAGTTTGCGGAGTTTATACTTGAGACATTTATATTTGAAATATTGGGATCCATGCTTTAACATCTTTTTTGTGTGGGGAATCAAGATATTAAGTGTTGACCTGTAGTATTTATTATTTTACCATAATTTTCACCAGGGCTTTTATTCTCCGTATTCTCCGGAAGAAGATTTATATTTAACGTACTGTTTTCTGGAATTAAACTTTGTATATGCACTGCCTGCTTTTTTGAATTAAGCTCTGGATATGAACAGCCTGTTTCTGTGTAACTTCATTTAGCTGTGTGATCTGGTCATCCTGTACAATTGCAAAGAGACTATATTACGTATTATACAGTTGTTTTCGTAAAACTACATGATTTTTGCTTGAATAGAGTTGTAATTGAGAACTATTTATTGGGATAAAAAGAAAAATACAGTAATGTTGGGCAAAAAATTACGGCATTTAAACGATATACAATCCAATATACTAATGTTTAATATCATTGAACTGCTGTAATTAATATTAATCAGATGTTTATACCGAATAAAACAATAAAAAGGAATTAATCATGGATGTTATAATTCGCAATGAAAAAGCAGAGGACTTTAATCAAGTAGAAAACTTAACTAGAGAAGCGTTTTGGAATCTCTATGTACCTGGCTGTAACGAACATTATTTAGTACATATTATGAGAAATCATCCTGATTTTATTAAGAAACTTGATTTTGTTGCAGAATATAATGGTGAAATAATTGGTAACATTATGTACACCAAAGCCTGGTTGTATTCGGAAGATGGAATTAAGATAAAAATTGCTAGTTTTGGCCCCATAAGTGTATTACCAAAATATCAGCGGAAAGGCGTAGGCAGTGCATTAATTCGCCACACAATTGAGATTGCTAAAAACGATGGAATAAATGTAATTGTTATATTCGGTGATCCCCATAATTATTGCAGGCACGGTTTCAAAAGCAGCAAAGATTTCAATATTAGTGATATGAATGGTGAATACCCTTACGGCATGCTTGCTTTAGAATTAGAAGAAAGAGCTGTTAAAGGGCATAACTGGAAGTATAAATATAGTCCAGTATTAGAAATTAATGAAATCGATGCAGAAAAATATGACAAAAAATTTGAACATAAAGAAAAAGGATACAACCCTTCCCAAGAGATATTCTCAATTGCAATAAGATCATACGTAAAGTAACATTCATCTAAAAATCGCTTCCCCATCAAACGCAAAAAATATTAGAAACACAGAGATGAGACTGTCTATCAAGTAGTTTTAGGGGAAAAATAATGCGTTTGTTGGAACCTTTGTAGCTGCTTTCAAGGAATATTATAACAATAAAATATCAAAAAGTTGCTATAATAACAGTATGGCATCCAGCCGCATGAGTCCCATTATTCACCAGAAACTCCAAAAAATACTATTAGGATTACTATTTTGAAATCAGAGTATTTTTCATTTCTTCAAATTCCTCTTTTGTAATTTCACCTTTAGCGTATCTTTCTTTTGCTATATCCAGTGCAGACTTTACTTCATATTCACATGTCTTTTTCCAATTAATAAGGCATTTAATTCCCAGGCAAGATAGTATAATTATGGGAATCCAAAATCCGAGTACTATAAAGATCGCTATAATTTCACTTAAGCCTATCATTGACTGGCCTCATTTGATATATTTAATTAATGTGATAAATACATTATGTTTCTAATGTGACAAATTATAAAAAATATGAAATTAGATAACCATTATTAAGCTTGAAAACGGCAAGTTTCCAGGTGGCCAGATAATTCAATAGTTTAGGGAAAGAGCACTGTTTTTCAGAGGATTTCATGGAGTCTGTTCCGAGTGTTTTTTTATAAGAACCATTTCTGAAAGTGTGTGAATTTTTCGGTAAAATCCGAAATTTTAAGAAGAGATTTGATAGAAAATTAACTGAATTCAGAGTTAAAACGGTTGCAGCGTCAAAAATTTCGTAATATCACATAATTTATATTGCGCTTAATTTAGAAAAAATTTTGAAATGAATTTATAATACGATATGCTGTATATTATTGCCATTAGTCGTAACCTAATAGTTGTAGTAAGTGGAATAGAGCCTAATTCCATTGGTTTTACAAACTTGCATGTCCATGTTGAGCCTTTCCAGGTCCAACCTGAAGAAGTCTGATGAGTTTTAGGATCTCTAAAATCAGCATTAGAAATATTTGTTTGATATGCATCCCCATTTTCATTATTGTAAAAACAATTGTTAGTTACAGAAAGGTTTGCTCCTACAAGATCAGCAATCGCATACCCCGTTCCCGTCTGAGAAATTGCAGTATGTTGAACTATATTTGTAAAAACATTATCTTTTATTATTATACCTTGCCCTCCAACTTGATTTCTAAAGGCGTTATTTCTCACCCCATCAAAAACATTGTTATAAACCTGAGTGCCCTTGAATCCATCATTAACTATGCCTCCTGTATATGGAATATTATAACTCTGTCCCGTTTCATAGAACAAATTGTGATGAATTCGGACCTCCTGAATTTCTGAGACTCCTGCATCAGAGGCAGTTAACCAAATACCTGCTCCCCATGTTCTATTTAGGACATTATTATAGATCTCCACGTTACTTACATTGCCTTTGGAATCTTCAATTTGGATGCCAGCATTACCCCCACCAGCATCTAATTGCGCATCTATAACATTGTCATGGAATCTGACATTTGCAGAGTTCCAGATCCTGAGGCCACTATCTGTTCTTGTAGTTATTCGATTATTTAAACATTCAATATACTGACTCTCAATGCCAAAGAAGCCTTCATGCCCAAGCCTGTAAACAAGATTATTATAAAATTTAATGTTTTTACTTCTTTTAGTTCTCAGGCCATCTCCCAGGCCATCGTGAAAAGTGCAGTTATAAACCTGTAAATTATCGCAATCGACCACATGGATGCAGTTATAAAAACCTGCACCATGCGAAGTTTCTGAATTTCCGTTACTGTTTGCATCAATTTCTAAGTTTCGAATTGTGACATTTTGAACACAATTTCCTGAGATTAATGGTTTCCATGCAGGCCATCCAGCATGATCTGGAATCGTGATTACAGTTCCAGGCTCACCCTCTAGAATGGTGTTAGATTGAAGAATTATTGAGTCTGTTAAGGTATAAATTCCAGCAGGAAGGTGAATTATACCTCCCTGCTGAAGCTCTTTGTTAATATCATTTTGGTTTGCTGCTCCAGCTATTCCAGGTAACAGTAACATAAATAGAATGATAGCGGAAAATATTTTCATTTTTTAGATCCTAAGATATGTTGTGAGATGAGTAGACAAACCAATGAAGTAATCCAATAACGAATTATAGTAGCTATAAATTCTTATAGTAATTATTTAAACAATTCCATTATGTTTGATTGACAAATCTGAATTTTCTACTCCATGAATTATGGCAATAGCTGAGATTATGGGAATAGCAGAGTTACTGCCGATAATCATACTGTTGGACGTAAAATAATCAGTAAAATAGGTACTGAATAATAATTATCAATAGTTTTTTATACTTTTATTCCCATGTAAATCCCGCAGGTCGACCGATCTATTTCTTACACGAAAAAATTTCCTCCTTTAACTCCCAAACTGTTAATTATAAACACCACCCCCAAACTCCCATTTGTCGGCCTGTTAATCCTCCTTTTTTGTTAAATTAAAGCTCAATTTCCCCTGATCATATATTCGATTGACTGTTCCAAATACTAGATTCAAAAATCAGTTTTGAGTTTTGGGATAGGCTCATTATTTTTCTCATTTACTGAACATGGGAACCTGGACAAATATGAGGATCAATTAATTAAAAATTTTAAAAATGAACAATAAACGGCCAACTGTTTAAAAATATTAAATTGGATTAAAAATGTTTATATGTCCGTATACTGATTTAAAATTCATCAAGAGTGGGAAATGCTCATGACTGCAAGTATTGATTATACAGGTAATTCATACCGATGTGCTTAGACACAACTGCAGCTGTCAAAGAGTATATTTTTCGTGATACTCCAGAACGATCAAAGGAAATGTTTCATGGAATTTCTTTGCAGCAAGGGAAACTAGAGCATGCGTGTCCTGTCCGAAGAAATCGCCCGCCTTGAATCGGAAATGAAAAGCCAAAGAGTAGCGTTAGAGAGTATATGTTTCACTGCTCGAGACGCAGATCTTATAGAAAGCCTAGAAATTATTGCCGACAAAAGAGAACAGAATTGACAATTGACAATAATAGGATTGATTAAAGAGGTATAAAGAAATGCTTAACAAGAAATTGCTTTTGAGCATACTCATTATAGGATGTATCGCTATTATGGCAACTGCCGGAACTTTTGCATACTTTGGTAGTGGAGGTTCAGCAAGTGGTGACACAATTACTACTGGTACCCTTATACTCAATATCAATAATGGTGACACTGCAGTATACAGTGCTACAAATGCTAAACCTACCAATGTACTTGTTCCTTTTTCCCAAAACATCTCAGTGAAGAACGATGGTAGTCTTCCTGGTATCTTAACCGCAAGCGTAACTGGCGACACTGGCATATCGGATCTTAAAAATGTAACGTCAATTTACATCACCGACAGATCCAATACTGTAAAATGCTTGTACGGAAATGGTGTTATTCAGAGTCCAGTAACCCTTGGTACATTTGCACCTGGCGATCAATACACTCCTGTTGTCAGCTATATGATTAAGGACACTGGAAATGAACAGAACATTCAGAGTCAGACCTTCGGTTTTAGTATCAAGTATTACCTCAAGCAGACTTAAATTTGAGTGACGCCGCCAATGTAGTTTTTGAGTGTTAGTATTTAAAAACAAGTATACTCCTCACTTGTAGGTTGCTGGAAAGCCCCGTCAACCTATCTTTGAGGTTTGTTTATAGGAGGTTAGCGAGATGTTCAATAGGAAACGCCTTTAGGGCTTGTACTGTTGGCATACTCGCTGCTATTGTACATGGGCTTACTTTTCAGATTCGGCATCAACTGCAGAAAATACATTAAATCATAGATGGTCATACTTAGTGTTGAAAATGAGATCAATACTGGGGATACGTTTGATGTTACGTTTACAGCAGAAAATGCCAAGATAGACGAAAAGAAGTTCAGAGTGACATTTGATATTGCTTTTACTCTGAAACAGGAGTTATCACCTTTAACAGGCCAAATTCCGTAAGATTTTTGTTGGATGCAAATCCGGAGTTTATGCTATTACCGTATCGGTTTACCCATGTAAGTAATGGTATGGTTGCGAATCATTATGCGGTTGATATTTTCATGATTAATTTTCTAGTATGAGATACTCTTCATTTCGTGCACCAACATCGTCTACTATAAACTTCACTGAACTGCAAAAAAGGTGCGATGAGGTATAAAGGTGGTTTGAAAATAACATCAACTAACTAATAGTACACGACCTAATGGTATTGTTAGGCTCAAAATAAAGTTAAAATAAAGAAGATTTCGATAGTCGTTTAACGGCGATGATCAAAATGAGGGCATTCAATAAGATAATACTTTTCGGAATGATGTTAATCCCTCTTATTTTATCACAGATCACATTCGCCTGTTTGACAGGTAATACCTTTGCTTATTTCAGTGATACAGTATCCACTGCAGAAAACACAATAACAACAGGCTGGGGCAACGAATCCAGCTTCCTTATAGTATCTGACAACAGCAAACTCACCGGGAGCGGTGAAGAGCTTCAAGGGATCACCTTTAAGGTCAATGGAATCCAGAATGTGACCATTGACAAATTTCAGGTATGGTGGAACTTTCCTCAGGGTAATGCCAGCCATATAACAAAGATAACTATAGACGGGAAAACGTTCTTCAGCGGCAGCCGATCCGTGGGAAAAATGGTGGATGGGGAAGACTATTTGCTTGAAGCTGGCTCCTCTGCAAAGCTTGATATTTATTTTGACAAAGATATTTCAGATATGTCTCCCTTTACTATCAATGTTGTTATGGGCGATGGATCTGTAAAAAGTTTTGTAATGGACCCAAAGTACTGATCGGGCAATTAGAAAGATTCTACAGTTGAAAGTTAAAGTGAGGATCGAAGTATGAAGGAAAAGGAAGTTCTTCAGGCTGTAGTTGTCCTAATAATTGCGATTTTTTTGGTAAAGATCTTAATTTCATTCTATAAAGGCTCAATGATGCCTCTGATAGTATTAAGTGGGAGTATGACACCGCTGATGCTTCCAGGGGATATGATCATTGAAAAATCAGTTGATCCAAGTGAGCTTAAGGTAGGTGATGTAATAGCTTTTCATCCTCCTGGAAATAAAAGTTATTTCGTAACTCATCGGATTATTTCCCTGGAAGAAGGAAAAGAGCGCATGTTCCAGACAAAAGGCGATGCAAATAACGCACAGGATGATTTTAAAGTACCTGCATCGAATGTTGTGGGAAAGCTAATATTTGTCATCCCTTTTGTAGGGTATTTGCCAGATACAGTAAAGCATAATAAAAATATTTTACTCTTCACAGTTATACTGCCTGCAGGCCTTATCATCCTTGATGAAATTAGGAATATCATAAAATACAGCAACCCAGTCAATGCCCGAAAAATCGAGCGTAAACAGAAAAAGGCTGTCAGGCGCACTTCTCAGATAATAAAAAGAAAAAGGCTGATTGCACTTGTTTTCATAACCAGCTTAATCTTCACAGGCGTGTTCCTTCAAAACCTGAGGGAGAATGGACCTGTAGTTTTAGGAGGAGAAAACAAAGTAGAGAATACAGGAGCTCTGCCATCTGTATATGTATTCACATCTGCTGATTCAGAGCAAAAGCTTGCTATCGAACCCTGGTACGGGGTGGTTTCTTCAGCGAATTCAACTCAGGTTATCGCGCCGGAAAATACGTCTGCAAAATTAAGTATGGTACCCTATATTCTGCCAGTTTTCTGGATAACTATTCTTGCTGGAATAAACCCTTATCTTCCTGTTGCTGCTGGAATTCTGTTTTACGTCTCATTTTTTACATTGCTCCTGTTTCCCCTGTGGTATCGAAAATCGCCAATTGGAGAGCGTAGAAAAAAGATCAGGGGCCACCAGCTGCTTTTACAGTGTAAGCGGGCTCTCAATATGGAGTAAACTTAAGAGAACTCATTAGGCTAAATCTAACTCTATATCTATTACTTCATGTAAATTTATCTATAAATTAGATAATCGATTGTCAAGAATTATAAAATAATAGGCATGAAACAAATAAAAAATTTAAATGTTTGAGTACTTACTATAAAAAGGGAAGAAATAGGGGATAAGACTCTGAAGATTGCATTCCTTAAACTTAAAAATACTGTAATCGATAGGTCTCGAGTACTCGTATTCATATTTGTAATAACTATGATTTTTTCCGGGATCTGGACTTATGAAGTATATGCCGGGACAAGGTACGAAGAAAAGGAGGAAGTAGTTTCTTCCTACACGCAGTATGGCTCGTACACTTACAAAGCCCCTGTAACGGAATTTAACCCCCTTTACGCAACCGGAACCATACTTGAAATGGGAAAGCCTGCGTATTTTTTTGCTGTATCTCCTACTATTGATATTTCGTTTACATACCGCCTTAAAGCTACGGATTCTGCTAACATTAGCCTGAAAAAAGAAACAGTAATTGTTGCGACCAGTAAAGAAGCAGCCGAAGCAGCCGGGGAAAAGGAGAAAGAGGAAAAAATCTTCTGGCAAAAAGAATTTCCTTTGAAATCTGAAAGAGCTGTTGACATTGAGAATGAGGAATCTGTTATTGACACATTTTCCGTTAACGTGTCCGAAATCCAGTCAATGGTCAAAGGTGTTCAGGACCAACTTAAGTTCCCACAGGATGCAACAGTAGAAATCGTAACTCACGTCAACTATAAAGGACAAATTAATGGAGAGAATGTCAACAGTACAAAAGACTTTACTATACCGCTAGTAATAGATTCCTCATATTATCAGATGCCTGAAAAACTGGAGTTTAATGAAAGTACTGATATGTATAAAAAACTAAAAGTCCAGAGGGATCCTTCGCTGTCAAGCATTAAAATGCCATTATCCGTATTCCTGCTCAGTATGGTTCTTGTCGGAATGACCCTAACCTGCATGAATATGAAAAAGACTGAGCCAGCATATATCGAAAAACTGGAAATGAAGCAAGAACGTTCACCTTTCAAAGAATTTATTAGCAAAGGCAAACTTCCAGAAAACGTAGATTCCCTTATGAAAGTTGAGATATCTTCTCTTCAGGAGCTTGTAGATGCTGCTGTTGATATGAATGCACGTGTAATCTATGATGCAGAAGCCGGGATATATTTCATAATCCATAGTGGTGTGCTATATATTTTCTTTGGAAACTTAAAGGAAAAAATCAATGCAAAATAAAAGATTAAGTTAAGCTACATTAGTTATTGAGCCTATCCCAAAATCTATTTTATTTTAAATCATCAGGGAGTTCTCAGGATTATTTTCCATAACCAGATATTCGATTGACTGTTCCAAATACTAGATTCAAAAATCAGTTTTGAGTTTTGGGATAGGCTCATATGCAAAATTGATTATCACAGGTACTTTACGGGAAAAATTACTGCATTTTTTTGCCTGCTCTCTGGTAGCTCCTGATCTGATTTTCTACAGGATTATTCTGCATGCAGAGGTAATAGTTTCTCAGGTGAATCTGGTATCTTTGTCTGGACATCTCAACCACATGCGGATTTTATTAACAAAAACAGGCAAGAAAAAAGGAAATGAATAATGATTACTTCCTTTCAAGAAATTCTATAAATGAATCTAAATTATGCTCTTTCATTTGAATACAAAAATCATTATTTTTGTCTATGTTTTTATACTGTTCGTACAATGTATTTAATTGAGTATACATTGTTGAGTTTGCCGATTCATACCACTGTGCATAATCTCGAACTATATTAACAGACATCGGACACAATAACAACGTTAAACCAAATCCTGCTTCAGTATCCTGAAAAATTACAAAAGGGAAATTTCTACATGCTTGCGGCCTGTTATCGTATATCCTGCATTTTAAGTTTCTCAATAATGGGCACTGCCCGACGATTGATTTATAACATCCTTCCAGCTCTGATTTTACCGCATTCGACTTTAAAATATTTGCACTTTCTTTATCTACATTTTTTAAGACTTTTTCATATTCTTTTCTATGAAAATCAATAATATGATGTTTGCAGCAACTCGCATTACATGATTCGGGACAGCTATAATGTTTAAGTATGATTTGAGTTTTTGAGATTAACCAGTCGTATTTTTCAGAACGTTGTCTTCTATCCATAACATTCACCCAATTGAAAAAAAAGAAATGTTAAGTATATAAGAGATATCAATTGCCCTATTTTACGATAACTTAGCATATTGATAATAACAGAATATGATATGAACCCTCTCCCCGATATTAAGTCGTGAAAAAGCTATTTTACACAAAAAGAAAAGTTTTTTAATTTTCGTTCATCGGAGTCATAGTTTTTTAGATTTTGACAACGTAGAATTTTTACACCATTCTTTTTGAAAAATATTCATTTTACAAAAAAATTTGCACACTGCTATTTTTTCATTTAATCCATAGCTTTAATTGTTTATTTATTGCTCTAAATGTTTCCTCATGCAGATAAATGTCATTATGAAAAGCTGCATCTATCTCTTGCACCGCAAATCCCTGAGCCTGAAGTTTCCTGCAGGCTTAAATGATTTCCGGAATATCCCGGGTTCCAAATATAATTAAAGTCGACTGGGCTGTGTTGGGTCGCCATATTGGCAATTGGCCCATAATTTCTATAAAAGAATTGAAGGAACTCTACCTCACACGGTAGCTTCTTATAGCTTCAAGCCTATCGCGAGTTGTTTCACTATATTCTGTATTTAGAGCAGGTGATATACCAATAACAAAATCAGCGCTGCTTAAAAGTGACAGACGTCCTCCAAGTGAATGACCTATGGCAGTTACTTTCCCATATTGCCGGCAGTGCTCTATAGCTGTTTCCAGCTCTACCAACATATCTTTGTGCAAGACCGAGAGGTTCTCACCATGACCGCATAGGTCTATAGCGCATACTACCAGACCTGTTTCGGCTATACGCCAAGCCAACCCCAGCTCTTCCTCTTTACAGCCTCCATAACCGTGCACTAAAACCACACTACCAACTGGCTGCAAGGGAACGATCTTCACTGCTGGAATAGTCTTTTCCTTTTCCTGCACAAGTAATAGTCGTTCAATTTTCATAGTTTATTCCTCATTCTCATTTTTCATCTAGACAATAACCCTCATCACTTTTGTAAAAGGATATCTTTTTGCAAAAATCATTTTTACCCCTTATACCTAGTCAGATTCGATTTATCATTTACACTTTACTAAATACACCAAGTATACAAAGGAAAGCATATAAATCATAAGTTTCAATAACGGAATCAGATAACCTTGAGGTAATATAAAATGCTTCATTATCCAGAAGATTTGATGGCTATCCCGTGCCCAATCGAAAAAACAATCACGTTAATTGGGAACAAGTGGACTCTATTATTAATAAGAGAATTTTATCTCTCAAATGGTCCTTTGCGATTCAACGACTTACTAAAGTCTCTGAAACCAATAAGCTCGAAAACACTATCATCAAAGCTCAAAGATCTTGTGTGATATGGTATTGTAGAAAGAAATGTTGAGAATACAATGCCTATAAAAGTAGAATATTCCCTAACGGAAAAAGGTAAGGATCTTAGAGATATTTTACTTTCTATGGCTGAATGGAGTAAGAGATGGCATAGTTCCTGAACTTTGGGCAGCGTACCGAAATCTCTGTAAATTCTTAACTATTTTGTCTCCTTTTACTATTCTTATCTAAAGTCTACGGGGATGAGAATATTTATCAAGCCAGTGTAGAACCTATAAATGTACCCATAACTCAAAAACTTTACAGTATCCTGTTTTGAGTTACATCATCTATGAACCAGAGCTGGATAGTCTGCGTAGCCTTTTTCGCCACCCACGTAGAAGGTGGCAATATCCGGTTCGTTCAGCGGTGCATTCTGCCTGAAGCGCTCTGGTAGGTCAGGATTTGCCAGGAACGGCACTCCAAAGGCAATCAGGTCGGCCTCACCTCTTGCAATAGCCTCGTTCCCGTTTTGTAGGCCATAACCGCCGTTTAGTATGAACGTCCTTTCGAAAATTCTGCGCAGTGTAGGCCCAAGCCGTGTCTCTGGTGTCACGAACCCAGCCCGGCCTCCGATGGGCTCGATTAAATGAAGGTAACCCAGTCTCGTTTTGTTCAGTTCTCTGGTGAAATAGGAAAAGGTCTCCCTGGGATTAGCGTCCGACATAGAATGGGCGGTCATGTGCGGGGAGATGCGATAGCCGACACGGTCGCCACCCCATATATCTATGACGGCTTTCGTGACCTCAAGCGGCAGACGGGCTCGGTTCTCAAGACTGCCGCCGTACCTATCTGTTCGTTTGTTGGACCCGCTCCTCAGGAATTGGTCCAACAGGTAGCCGTTAGCACCATGGATTTCTACACCATCGAAACCTGCAGTTCTGGCGTTCTCCGCCGCCTGCTGGAACTGCCTGACGATGTCCGGTACCTCGTAGGTCTCCAGAGCCCTTGGCATCGGAATTGGTTTTTTTCCAGAGGGTGTATGGACAAAACCTTCTACAGGTAACGCGGATGGTGCAACCGGCAGATCGCCACCCAGGAAGTCGGGGTGGGAGACCCGCCCTACGTGCCAGAGCTGGATGAAAATCCTGCAGCCAGCCCTGTGGATGGCGTCTGTCACCTTTTTCCAGCCGGCGACCTGTGCCGCAGAATATATGCCCGGTGTATGCATGTAGCCCACTCCCTGCGGGCTAACCTGCGAGCCCTCGGTGATAATCATGCCGGCCGAGGCTCGCTGTACATAATAAGTGATCATTAGTGAGACCGGGACATCAGCCTCCCCTGCGCGGCTGCGGGTCATCGGCGCCATCACTATGCGATTTGGTAGCGTAAGATCACCCATCCGATACTGTGAAAAAAGACCCTGGTTTCCTACCATGATGACCATCTCCTTAATCCGGGTTGGTTTTCGGTTCAAGCTCCTTTGATTTCAAAAGCTGCTCAAACCTCTCTGGATTGAACCCGATAATCACAACATCACCGATCCTGACAAACGGGAAGCCGATATTGCCGGTGCCCTTCATCATCTCGGCAGCTATCTTGTTTTGCTCGCTCTCATCGGCGAGATCGTAATCGATGAAATCGAATGGTATGCCTCTGGCCCGGAAAAATTCCTTTGTTTTCCGGCAAACCGGACAGGTGCTTATGGTGTACATTGATACTTTTGCCATACGCTCTCCTAACTCTATTGTTAATCCTGTTTCCTTCAGTTTTTTCGTTTAGTTCCAGCAGCTAATACTCGATGAACACATCGATGTCCCCGCTTTTCTTAGATACGTTGACCAGCGTTTCGTACTCGACCCACCTGAAATTCAGATCGGTCAGCGTGTTGCCAACCTTCACGTTGTTGAACTGCACATAGTCCAGCCACGAAGGCAAATGGGGCTTGTTGATGATCAGCTGGTTATTCAGGGCGTTGGGGGCTATGCCCAAGCTGGCGATGAGCATAAATGGCATGGTCCCAGAAGCCCACGCCTGAGGGCTACATGCTACAGGGTATTTCACGGGGATGCCATATTCCGAGCGCGCCAGCCCACCGAAGCACTCAGGTAGACGATAGTTCTCGAACGCCCTGGCCACCTCATAAATGCCCGTGAACAATAAGGACATCTCATTGATGAACCCATACTTTCTCAAGCCCATGGAAATTATCGCATTGTCATGCGGCCAGACTGTACCGTTGTGGTACCCTAGAGGATTGTACCGCTGCTCTTTCGAGGACAACGTGCGAATTCCCCATTCAGTGAACATATCTTCTCTGAAGATTCTGTCGACCAGGTATTTTACGTATTTTTGATCGATAATTCCAGTCCACAGGCACTGTGCAGGGTTTGACGATATCACATCGCATACGCCTTCCGCGTCCAGTGCCTGGGCGAAAAATTGCCTGTCTTTCATCCAGAATTCCCGGTTAAACCTCTCTTTCAGTTCCTCTGCCTCCTTTTTCAGCCTGGCCGCATCGCTTTCCCGACCCAACTGCCTGAACAGCGGCGCAAGGCTTTTTTTAGCCATGTACACGTATCCCTGTACTTCGGCAACGGCGATCGGTTGTTTTGCTAGCGTACCATCTGAACGGCTGATTGAGTCAGACGAGTCCTTCCAGCCCTGGTTGTGAAGACCCGATGGAGATTTCACTGCATAGTAGGCAAAGCCATTTCCTTCCATGTTGGCGTAGACATCGATCCATTTTAGGGCCTGGTCCACATTGCCTTCCAGCTGCTTGACCAATTCGATGTCCCCAGTCCAGTTCACGTATTCAGTCAGGAGGATTAGGAACAGGGGCGTGGCATCGACAGTGCCGTAGTATGGTGTCTGCGGAATCAAGTTCAGATTAGCCAGCTCACCCAGCCTCAGCTCGTGAAGCATTTTACCGGGTTCCTGGTCCCTCCAGTCATCTGATCTGTTGCTTTGGAATTTTGCGTTCACCAGCAGCGTGCTTTTTGCCAGCCCCGCCTCGAACGGCAATAACTGGAGCGCTGAGATGATACTATCCCGCCCGAATAGCGCGTCGTACCAAGGTATCCCCGCCGAATGAAACATATCTCCGTTAAGGCTCATGCGCATCATGTTTAGGTCGGCCAGCGAGCGCACCATGATGCTGTTGAAAATGTTGTTGCTGGTCGGTATGTTATCGCAGCATTCGAGGGCCGTGATGTAGGATTTCATGATCTGGTTCATTCGCTGATCGGAATTTTTCACTGGTCGCTCAGGCTCCTGGTCGGGCTTAATCTCCTCGACGGAGATTTCCATGTTTATCGTCTGTGACCCGTGGGGAGTTATCTTCAGTTCGAATGTACATACTTTCCCTTCTACCCTCGTGGGCAATGGATCGAATGCGATGATCGTGTTGCGATGATGCTTATCCTCTCCCTTGTAGGACAAGTAAAGGTTTTTACCATCGAACCTGGCCGGTAACACTTCCCCAGAGGTAGGAGGGGCGATTCCCCTGATGGTGAACATGTCTGCAAAATCTGCGTCGTACTCATAAGTTAGGTTCAAGGTTACGGGGAACGTGTTAAAGTTCCGGATAGTGTGGATATGCCGAACGCATCCTGGTATGACCGTGGCCAGGGTGCCAAGGAGTGTTTCTTTGAAGATGGTGGTACCTGTGCAATCTTTTAGTTCCGGGTTGGTGACCATAAGTGTCGATCTGAAACCTCTTTCGTCACTGGATAGAACCCGCGTCGGAGGTGTGTCCATGAGTCGAATGAGAAAACCACTCAGGTATCTGCAATCATGGTAATAGAGACCATACCCGTAATTTTCTGCAATAGGTACCTCACCGTCCTCTTGAGTTACGAGCGTCAGCTCGTCGTCCCGTATGACTAGATTGTTGATAATGCTATTGGACAGGGTATGCCTCTTGTATATGTCCCACACTTCACGGATTTCCTCTCGTTCGAAAGGCTCAGGCATGCGAATTCCTCACAATCAAG
>DASXVB010000071.1:0-3265 GCA_036504475.1 Methanosarcina sp. | reverse complement strand
GCCAATATGGTTATTACGCAAGAAACATTTGAGCAAGGATTTAGCGATTATTGGTATCGTGCAATGAATAACTATACATATTCTGGGAATTCTTCAACAAACTATTCGGTTTCTCCATCACACTCCTACCGATTTGAGCTACACAACACTGATGCGCCATTCGAAAACGGCATGCGTTCAGAGCTGGAAGGACCGGCTGAAGCACTGCTGCAAAAACGTATCTATAATTTTTCAATATACCTTCCTAAAGGTGGAGTCGAAGACTATGCTAATGATACACCAGGCGCAGGCGAGGTTATCGTGCAGTGGCACAATAGTCCTGATGAAGGAGAGGAATGGGCCAGACCACCACTTGCACTCTTCACAGATACATACGATAACGGCACAGGGTATTATTTCTTGCAAAGGATCTGGGATGCAGACCCTATATCAACTAATGAGAAGTTGAAGCGCGAAGGCAAGGTGATTAAATATGATCTAGGTTCTTATGAAGGGGATAAAGGTAGATGGGTCAAATGGTCATTCCGTATAAAATGGGGATGGCTTGAGTCACAGAATCCAAAGTTGGAAGTTTTTAAGGACGGAAAGATGATATTAAATTTAGATGGTCTGCCAAACACGACCAATGACACAAAAGGCGTGAATCAACAGTTTGGAATGTATAAATGGTCATGGAATGAGCGTGATATTAGTGCAGGATCGAAACTGACATCTCGTGTGATCTACTTTGACGATGTGACTGTCACACAAATCGATAATCAAACAATTTGGGTATTTCCTGGCTGCACTAATATGCCGACTGATCTTAATAATAATGGTCTATATGAAGACATCAATGGAAACGGAAAAGCGGACTTCGATGATGTCATAGCATACTATGACAACATGGATTGGATAAAAGAAAACGCTATTGTTACTCTTTTTGATTATAACAAAAACAATTTAATTGATTTTGATGATGTCATAAAGCTATACGATATGGTTTAAGAGAAATGAAATTTAAAAACGAAAATTTCTCATTTTTTTAAGTTTTCTGCCCATTTTACAAATGTTGTAAAAATGTAAACTAATTAGTTGAATTTTAAAGATGTTCTTGATTTTGCTGCAAAAGAGTTTGAGGAATTAGCCAATTAGTTGACGTTTCGCTAATACGGATGTAGAAATAAAATTGGTTTTGGGATGAATTTCCTCATTAATTGTTTCAAGCAGGTTTAATAGACCTTTAAACTAGGAATTTCTAACTGTTCCTATTTCAATAAAAATTAATGTATCGAATAAATACCTGCTAAAAAATATTGAGTTCCTTCCGCTTTATCCTGACCAGACTGTGCTTATTTTGAGGTCGAGAACTTAAAGTTCTGCCCCTACAAGTGTCTTGGTGGCCTTTACGTTTTCACTTTCTCTTATCATATCTACCACGTCGTTCAGGATAGTAAGGTCTTCAACGTCTATTATTATTACAAAGTCGTACTCCCCAAAGACATGGTAAACATCCTTAATCCCCTCGATGTTCTTCAATTCCCTGTATGCTGCCTTTTCATAACCTGGCAGCACATTTATCATTGTGATTCCAATTACCATGGATACCCCTTATCAGGTAAGAGCTGTAAGTTATTTATCTTTTTTCCGGAAATCCGAAAAACTTACCACACTGGATGAGCTTCTCTACTCTTTGATTTATTCTCTGCATAGTTCCGAAGGTTAAAAACTTAACATTTTTTGATAGACGTTATCTTTTGCAGTTGGCGATTATTTTAATATTATCAGTGTATAATACACAAGCGCATGCCCTCAGAGTCACACAGGGATGAGGATATTTTCGAATCCCAGTATATTGATAAATATTTAAGCGAATATGCTAGTGTTTCATCAATAGTACGCGAGGCACTGCCTTTTGAACTTATTGCTACTGTGGGGGGAGTAGCTGCAGGAATTATATTTTCGGGAATGACAAATGAACTAGAGATGATTCCGGGATTGATTGTGATATATCCCGGTGTACTAGGGCTGAGGGGAAATATTTCATCTACCCTTGGCTCCAGGCTTGGAAGTGCAATTCACCTGGGGCTAATTACCGAGCTTGACAGGCATAATCCCGAACTCATGAATAACATTTCTGGCTCCCTGATTCTGAGTGTTATTGCTGCTATAATGCTTGGAATTCTCGGGCACTTTGTAACCCTTGCTCTTGGTTTCGAAAGTGCCGGTATATTTAAACTTGTCCTTATCTGCGTGATTGCATCTTTTACGTCCGGGGTAATTCTCTCTTTTATTGCAGCTCTGTTAGCTATAGGAATGTTCAGGTTTGGTTTCGATCCTGACAATGTTGTCACTCCTTCTATCGCAACCCTTGGAGATATTATCTCCATGTTTATGCTTTTCCTCTCAGCAAAACTGGTGGTGATGTTTTGAAAAAAACAGGACATCAGGCCCCTTACTACACGGTGAATGGCATAATTCAACGTGGGCTTCCAGTACTCTTGATCACATGTGTAATGGGAATTTTTGTCGGGCAGATTTTAAACTCAAGAGAAAAAAACCTGATATCTATGCCAGCGATATTGATTCTTATTCCGTCCCTTATCAAAATCGGAGGAGATACCGGCAGTATGCTTGGAGCCAGACTCTCATCGGCTTTTCATATGGGGCTTGGGGATAATCTCAGAAGTAATCCGGTCGTACGTAATAGCGTTATTGCAGCTTCAATTGTAGGATTTGTTTCATCAATTTCTGTCAGCATACTGGTTTTTCTGGCAAGTAGTTTCCTGGGCTTTGGGATGCCATTCCTTACCATTCTAGAAATCAGCCTTATAGCCGTTGTCATAGAACTTTCCGTTGTATACTGTGCGACAGTTGCCATTGCCTTTATTTCCCATCGATTCGGGATCGATCCGGACGATACTGTAATTCCTTTTATAGCAAGCCTTGGAGACCTCGTAGGGGTTACAGGAATTTTTATAGCCCTATATGTATTGGACATTTTATAATCAAGGTTTTAATTAAATGTCAGCCTTCTTATTCTCATTTTATTATATTCTAGCAAAGTTCTTAAAACACTTTATAATTCAAAAATCAATAATTACTATGAAGTATAACTCATATAACCAACATAAGGTAGAGTTGATATAGAGACCATGTTCCCTAAAGAATTCAAATACAGTCCAAAGAATCTCAAGGATCTTTTGACTGAAATGAAGGATACTTCCGAACTCATGGTAGACCTTGCATACTCTGCAATGATCTATGATGATGAGGACATTGCAGA
>DASXVB010000070.1:0-7239 GCA_036504475.1 Methanosarcina sp. | reverse complement strand
GTTCGATGTGGTCGTAACTCCAAACATGTTCGGAGACATTATTACTGATCTTGGAGCCATGATCCAGGGCGGTCTCGGCCTTGCTCCCGGCGGAAACATCAACCCCAAAGGTACAAGCATGTTTGAGCCAATTCACGGTTCCGCCCCGAAGTACAAGGGCCAGAACAAAGTCAACCCTATTGCCACAATCTGGGCAGGTGCCATGCTCATAGAGCAGCTCGGAGAAAAGGAAGCCGCAGACAATATAGTCAATGCGATTCAGAAAAATATCCTGGAAGGCAAAGTAAAAACCTATGACATGGGTGGCAAGAATACCACCTCGGATGTCGGAGACGACATTGCAAGGATAATAAAGGGAGAATGAAGCAAAAAATTCATTTCTTTTCCTTTTTCTCTTTTATCATTCAGTCTAGAATATTCCCTCTTTTATCAAATTATTCTTTCCAGCATTTACTTTTTTAAATTCGATTTACCGCCCAGTAATCCTCTGTTTTACTTTCAGTCTCCTGACTTATGATTCCGGCTTGATCAGAGCTACAAAAAATGTATATATAGGAAGTAGAATTGCCCTGTAAAGTGGTAGATACCAAGAAAGAGAAATAAAAGGGCCTCAAGAGTAAAAGCCCATACAAAAAAGGTTATTGTTGAAATAACCAATTGAGTTTTTTGGTTGCTTTTTCCACCCTCCAAAGGTAAATCTATGTTCCAATCATGGCATAGATAATGCTCGTGCTTCTCTATACCTACCTAAAACAGAATCAAAAAGGTTGACGAAACATTATTTTAGAAAAAGAATAATGAAGCATCTCATGCTCACCCTTGGGATAGTAAATACCTACGATAAGATCAAAGTTCTCGATGCGCATTATCGGGCAATTGCAAGAGCTGCTCCTATCTGCCATGCTTTTGGATTTCACCTTGCCCTTTATGATTTTCCTTTCAAGATGACCGCAGAAGAACTGGTGGCTTATGTGATGGAAAAGACCACAATAGGAGAATCGGGGAGTTATCTCAAAGTTCTTTATGAAAAAAACCATCTATCGGTATCCGATCTCCCAAAGAAAGGATTCCCTTCCCAATTTGGAGAAATAGTAATCACTACCTCAAAACCTGACCCAAAAAGACAGGTTCTGCCCGTAAAAATCGCAGAGGAAGCCCTCCGAAATCGCTCATTTTTGTTCCTTGTAGGGCTTGGGCATAAAGGGCTTCCAAAAGAGCTTTTCGAGAGAGGGAAGTATCATCTTGATATTACCTGTAAAGGACTTTCTCTTGAAACATGTACTGCAATCGGAGCAATTCCAGCTCATCTTGCAGGACTCATGGCTAACCTTGAAAATAAAAAGTAAACTTTTTAGCTGATATGTAAAAATTTTGAATAACAACTGAGTTTGTAGAAAACAAGCTTAAAGGGAATTATTACATAGCATTTTGGCTTTATAGAAAATTATCTAAATCAACTCCATGAGACTGAAATTCAGGGACTTTCTATATAGCCCATTTTTAGAATCGAAACAGTTAGTTTTTATCTTACTTTGAATCTGTTTTTAATTCATGCGCCCATTAAGCAAAATAAATATATAATATAATACGGAAATAGGATTCCGTATGCCAATGAAGTGAAAAAATAAAACGTAGGAAGAGGAGAGCCAATTGATGAATAAAACAACAAGGAAGAGACTTTCAAAATAAGTTTTATGACAATTATTGTTCGGGAATGGTAGAAATTATTCGCTCAAAAATTTAGTTCAATTAAAAAAATTTGAAATTAGCATAAAAGAAATCCGGAATCAATATATATTACAATTGACAATTAATACTATATTGTGGGTAAGAACAACGCTTGTTGCGCTGTTGCGGGGTTTTTTAGCCCAAGGGAAATAAAATTCGGGCCTGCGTTCAGGTTTTAATTTAGAGAATAAAAAGCTCTAACCTTAATGCGGGAATTTGTCCTCAAGGATTTAGAGAACAACTTGATTTAGACGTCTTTGAAGGACTTGGAATTTTAACCTGTAATTAACTGCCGCATCCGAAAAGGCTGGGAACTCTAACCCATTACAGGGCTGTCGTATCCAGAAAGACTAGCTTAACCCACGAGCAAGCGCAAACATTGAAGAGACAGGAGGAAAATTATGAGTGAATTAAAACATGAATACAGAAAAAGAAAAGAATACCACAAACACCAGGAAAGCGGTTACCACACCGTTGTGAAGGGCTCTACTGACAGCCTGGACTCAGACGAATTAGACCTTTACCGCTTTATGATAGGCGGCGTGCAGGGTAAATAACCTGCAAAACCTTTTTTTATTTCTCATTCCTAAAAAATATTCATGTACGATGTATATGCGGTTCGTGAAGATTTCCCTGTTTTAAAAGAAGTCGTATACCTTGACAGTACGGCAACGACTCAGACTCCGATACCAGCAGTTGAAGCTATGGTTGAGTATTTTTACAAGTATGCTGGCAATCACGGGAGAGGAGCACATCGCCTGGCCAGGGAAGCTACAAACCGCTATGAAGATGCAAGGGAAACTGTTGCACGTTTCCTGAATGCAGAACCCTCAAAGACTGTTTTTACGAAAAATACTACGGAAGGAATCAATCTAATTGCAAACAGTTATCCCTGGGAGGCTGGAGACCATATTGTTACAACCCTGCTTGAACATCATTCAAATCTCCTGCCCTGGCTGCGCCTAAAGAAAAAAGGGGTAAATGTCACGGTTGTAAATCCGAATTGCGAAGGCATAATTGATATATCTTCGATAGAGAAAGCCTTTACTGAGAAAACCAGACTGGTTGCCATAACTCAGGTTTCAAATGTCTTCGGTTCTATCCAGAATGTAAAAAGTATCACAAACCTTGCACATAGAAATGGTATAAGAGTCCTGATCGACGGAGCCCAATCTGCAGGACACATGCCAGTCAGCGTTAAAGACCTGAACTGTGATTTTTTTGCAACTGCCGGGCATAAAGGCCTGCTTGGCCCTCAAGGTACTGGAGTACTTTATATCAAAGAACCAGAACTACTCGATAGTGCTTCAGTTGGAGGAGGAACGGTTTCGGATGTTGAAGGATGTACTTATGTGCTGGAACCCTCCCCAGCCTGTTTTGAAGCCGGTACTCCAAATATCCCTGGAGTTATAGGGCTAGGAAGAGCAGTTGAATATGTGGAAAAAATCGGGGTTTCGGAAATCGAGGAGCATGAAATAAAGTTGTCCAGAGAAGCTGCAAAAAGGCTCTCCGAACTCGAGCATGTCGAGGTTTACGGACCTGAAGATAGAGCAGGGATAGTGCCTTTTAATGTAAAAGGACTTCATTCTCATGATGTAGCTCTGATTCTGGATCAGACAAAAAAAATATGCGTTAGAAGTGGACATCACTGTGCAATTCCGGTTATTCATTTCCTAAAAGTAGACAGTACTGTAAGAGCTTCTTTTGCACTATATAATACAGAAGAAGAAGTGGATACACTTGTAAATGCAGTTGCAGGGCTAAAAGCATTAGTTGCCTGACAAGCAAGCCTTTTTAAAAAAGGCTTGAGCGAAAACCTTTTAAGAAAAGGTTTTATCGAAAAACCTCAGCAACGGGGCCCTTTTCGCTGCCCGAGTTCCATCACCCGAGTCCCGTCTCGGGAGGAAGGCCCGAATTGCGCTTCGGAAGCACGCCGCCCTTTTCGCTCACTTCGTTCGCTCAAGAGGGCTGAATACGGAGCAAGAAAAACTTTTGTTTTTGCCTAAACTTTCTCATATGACAGAGGTTTATGTAAAATATGTGCTTTAGATAATTGAAGGTTAAAAGCATATTGATTTTTTAGTTCAACCACGCAAGTCCTAAATAATATAAACACTTTTTGAAAGAAGTGGTTAAAACTATGCAGGAAGTTAATTTTAGTTCCAAGGCTTTTACATATGCAGATAATGCATTGGTTCAAAAGTCAGCTTCTGAAGTTCTCTTGAATTTATTATCAATTCAACCTGAAGAAGATGTACTTGATATAGGCTGTGGGCCAGGTCATATCACAAAAAAAATTGCACAAATTACAAAAGGAACTGTACAGGGCATCGATGTCTCTCAAGGTATGATAGAACAAGCAGTAGACTTCAATAAAGAGCTTTCCAACTTAAAATATTCTGTCATGGATGCTGAAAGTCTTGAGCTAAATACAAAATTTGATGTTATTGTGTGTAACTCGTGTTTTCAGTGGTTTCAAAAACCAGAAAAAGTATTAATGCGTTGTTTTAATGTGCTTAAGCAAGGAGGCAGAATAGGGGTACAGGCTCCAGCTACTCAATCTTATTGCCCTAACTTTATTTCAGCAATAGAAAAAATCAGTATGCACCCACATACACGAGAGATATTTAAGTGCTTTAAAAATCCATGGTTTTTCTTTGACAGCAAGGAAGAATATGAACAGCTTTTTAGAAATAATGGATTTGATATAATTTATAGCGAACTTCGAGAAGAATCAAATCTCTTTTCTGTTGAACAGGCATATAAAATATATCAATCAGGAGCTGAAAACGGTTATTTAAACCAATCTTATTACACAATAACTTTGACAGACGATTATATTAGTGCCTTTCGTGAATTAGTTAAAGAAGCTCTTAAAGAACAGGCAGATGATTCAGGAATGATTAACTTAAAGTTTGAAAGAATCTATTTAATTGCTAAAAAACAATGAATCTCCAACCTTCTAATTATTAAATGCCTACGTGCTGGGTTGTGTCCCTAAGTTATTAAACTGTAATCTTGCGAGATTCATCCTTTTACATATGAAGCACCAATATAACCATTAAAATAAGCTATAAGTGCTTAAATACTTCTTGAAAATTCCAAAGATAATACGTTGCATTATTTCAACAACATAATTTTTTTATTTTTTTCTTAAACACCTTGACGTATATTGACCACATATCATCAACCTCTACTCTTTTGAGATCAAGGTATCTGAGGAAACAAGACGGAATTTCTTTAGAATAGACTCCTGCAATCTCAACCCATTTATAAAAAAGTGCATATTATTTTTATCGTATCTTTCTTTAAAGACTATACTCCCTGGCCTTTCATTCCATAATCAGGAAACAACCAATTTCTAAATTGTAAATAAATTTATTGAACTTTTTTGAATAAACAAGCATTTTTCCTCGTGAAAAGGATTTAGAATCAAGAAAATCATCATGCTGCGTATGGAACTTTTAATTCAGATACATTATCGTTTAACATAGCGCACGAGAAACATGTAAAGTTTTTATAAGATGTTTAACTTATATGACCTAAGAATAACCTGAAGGCGAGAGTTTGAATGACGTAAAAGAAATGCTAGCGAAGAATAAGTTTATTTCAGGGTTATTGGGGAAAAAAGGCGATCATAACTCTATTGCAGAGACCATAAAAAAGGCTAGAAACTATTTTGATAGACCCTTAAGGGCTCTGCCATCTTATGATCCAGAAAAAGAAGGGCCTCTTGTACAATTTGTAGTGCCTGATGGACTAAAAGAAATTGAAAGATACTGGCTTCAGGAACCTTACACTTTTG
The DNA here is from genome assembly GCA_036504475.1 of Methanosarcina sp. GTDB lineage: Archaea > Halobacteriota > Methanosarcinia > Methanosarcinales > Methanosarcinaceae > Methanosarcina. The sequence goes on along the minus strand of DASXVB010000070.1, from coordinate 1,706 downwards.
TATCAATTCTGGAAGACCGCAGAACAACATATTACAGGCTTATCGAACCTTCACTCACAAAATTTGAGAAGGAACTCTTAGAAAGAATATACGAAGATTTTCAGGATATTCTTATTCTGGGATCTACACATTCGAATTCAGAAAAAGATGAATTCCTGGTTGACAGAGCCCTCTTTCTTCTCGAACGTTATAAGGCCGACATTTCAAAAGCAGCGCTTCTAAAAATTATGTACTACCTTAGAAGAAACCTACTGGGATACGAGAAAATCAATCCTCTTCTTTATGATCCTTATATAGAAGATATTTCATGTGATGGAGTAGGAGTCCCTCTCTATGTTTATCATAACAGATATCTCAATGTTGAAAGTAATATTACTTTTGAAGAAGAGGAACTTGATGCACTTGTAATCAAAATGTGTCAATTAAATAATAAGCACGTTTCTGTGAGCCAGCCAATAGTGGATGCGACAATCCAGGACGGCTCAAGGCTTCAGGCGGTTTTAGGGAGAGAGATTACTCCCAGAGGCAGTTCTTTTACTATCCGTAAGTTCAGAAAAGACCCAATGACTCCTATAGACCTTCTTGGCTATAAGACATGCGATCTTGACATGCTTGTATTTTTCTGGATGGCCATTGAAAATGGCTACAATATGCTTTTTGCAGGAGGGACAGCCTCAGGAAAAACATCTATCCTGAATGCTACATCCCTTTTCATGCCTTCCACAACAAAGATAGTCTCGATCGAAGATACAAGGGAACTTTTACTCTACCACAATAACTGGGTTTCCGGGGTTGCAAGAGAGGGTTTTGCTGCAGACTCTTCAGGAGAAATTACCATGTACGACCTTCTGAGAGCCGCTCTCAGACAGCGCCCAGACTACATAATTGTGGGTGAAGTGAGAGGCAGTGAAGCTCTTACTCTTTTCCAGGCAATGTCAACAGGACATGCAACAAGCTCAACAATGCACGCAGGAGACGTGCAAACCGTTGTAAACAGGCTCACCCACGAGCCAATAAACGTACCTCACGTCATGCTGCAATCTCTGAATGTGCTCTGTATTCAGGAGCAGATTTACATAGAAGGAAAAAGAGTTCGAAGAACTCGGAGTCTTGTGGAAGTCCTGAACGTTGATCCTGAAACAGGAGATCTCGGCATAAATGAGCTTTTCAACTGGGAACCTTCAGAAGATTGCTTCACTAAAGTAGGGGACTCTCATATTTTACAAGAGATTATGAATGTAAGAGGATGGGATTCCAGTGATTTAAGAAATGAGATGGAGAATCGAAGAAGAATTCTGGATTATATGTACCAAAAAGGCATAAGGAACTATGTTCAGGTGTCCATTATAGTCCAAGCATACCAGACTCATCCAAAGATGGTTATGGATGCTGTGGAAAACGATACCCTGCAAGATATGATACAGGGTATGGCTGCTTAATCGCAAGCCTTTTCAAAAAAGACTTGAGCGCAAACTTTTTGAGAAAAGGTTTGATCGAAAACGTCATGAAGACGTGATCAACCGGCGCAACGGTTGATTGAAAACACTAGCAGCGGTGTGATACAGGAATATGGTTGCTTAAGAGGGGGAGTATGACTTATACTATTGTGGATGAACTGGCATACAGATTTTATGGAGATTTTTTTTATAGAAATAAAGTACATTTTGAAGATTTAAAGGTAAAAATACGCTACTCCCATATATCCA
>DASXVB010000069.1:0-2975 GCA_036504475.1 Methanosarcina sp. | reverse complement strand
TTTGATCCTCTATTTGGCTCTTTTCTAACTTTTTTCTGACTATTTTTAACTTTCTCGCATGAAAACTTAATTTTTCCTTCTGCAGAGCCTCAAGGTATGGCAGCGCAGGCTCCCTCCTCCTGCGAGCAAGGCGTAAGGGTGAAAAGGAATAATTTCAACACCCTCCTTTTCAAGTCTTTTGCTGGTTTTTTGATCCAGTGCAGTATCGTAATGAAAAATAGTTCCACTGTCGAGAGGAACAAAGGAACAGGCAAGGCGACTTTGCTCGGAGTCTGAAACGGGAATAATTTTCATTCCCTTTTCTTGCATGAAAGCTTTAAAATCGATTTTTTCTCCGGAGTCTTCTGTAAATAGGCAGGTCTCCTCAAATGCAGGTAAATAAGCAAGGGCGAGATCTTCTCTTATCCTGTTGAAGACGGTATCAGGATGCATGTACCGCCTAGCTTTTGGAACCCGAACATAGATAACCTCAGTAAACTCGTTTAGGATATCCGAAATAAATTTTCGAATAAAGGAGTAAGTGTGCCTTTCCGTGTCAGCTACAAAGACCGTTTCTTTTGAGAGCAGAAGGCAGCCCTCAAAGAAACCCGGTTCCTCATTGAATTCGCTGAGAATAGGAATTCCCAGGTTATTCAGAGCTTCTTTTACGACAAACTCTTCTTTTTCCCTTGCAGGCGGGCGCATCCTTGAGAGAATAGCTCCCTTTCCAGAGATAACTGCAGTGTCGTGCAGAAAAGTTAGATTTGGCATCTTCCTTATCATGTCTATACTTTCGTCCACATAATCCCCAAGTTCATAGACCTTGATGCCGTTTGATTCTAGCAGCTCCTGATAGCTTCTATGTTCTCTAATATATCCGGAAATATCAGGAACCTTATCATAAAGCCAGTATTTACAGTTTGATTCGTTGATCAGGGAAAGTTCTTCTCCTGGTGTATGCATTAGTACGCTTTTCAGCTTCCCAAGTTCCTCACACCCATAAGCAATGCCTGGTTCTACTTTTTCGTCCTTATCCAAATCTTCTATACGGCAACCCATACCCTCAACCTCCCTCTGAATAGTGTCATTTTCTATGTAGTTTTTGCAAGAATTAAGGCATTTGTGCGGTCTTCATTCAGGAAAGCCTTTAGAACCTCAAATCCACAAATATCCAGGAAATCTGTAATCTGGCCATATGTATACTTGTAAGTAAAACCCATACGGATGACATCTCCTTCCCTGAAACCTATGGTTTCTGTCCCGACTGTGAGTTCTGTATCCTTTAGTATATACAGGCTTTTCCTGGTCCTGCACACTGTCCCTATTCTTGAGTTTATATATGCAAGCAAAAGCTCAAAATCAAAATCCTCTGGGGCCATTCCGTACTGAAGTAGGGGATACATATTGAAGAGAGCGTTCTCTCTTGACGCGTATGTGCCCAGTACAGATCTCCTTGCAGATTGTGCCTCTGAACCTTCAGTAGGAAGTAGGTTTGCATCGAAAAAAAACAGATCTCCCTGCTCAAGATTTTCACGGACAAGCTGGAGAATAAATTCTGGTTCGTAGTTGCAAAAGGTATTTCCCATAATGCAGAACAGAATCGGGAGACGCCAATTCTTTTTAAGGATTGCCATCTCTTCTAGAAAGCCAACTATTCCTTTTTTTTCGACAGGAAGGTTATCGACCTTTTCAAGGGCCATATCTACAAATTCACTGTTTATGTCGATAGGGTAATAACGTATCGATAGTTTTCCCAAAGTTGGGTTCTCAGCCAGATTCTTTCTTACGAGTGATTCGAGAAAAATTCTTTCCTTATCCCCGTTTCCTACTCCCACACTTACGAGACTCATGCCTGTAGGAATAAATCTCACAATTGAGTCAAGATTTTTTTCCAGAAGGACTTTAAGCTGCCTGGCTACAGGAAAGGTCTCAGTTCCATCAAGTTTCAGCCAATTTTTTGCTCCGCCGGTGCCAGTATATAGAAGATAATCAGGCAGTTCATGGTTTTTCAAGCATTCACAGAGTCTTCTTTCTACGTCCTTCTTACTGATAATTACTATCTTTTCCTTATTCCCCGAAACTTGTCTATACTCCACTCTTCCTGTACTGTTCAATTTCTCACATCCTCGAACTATTCAACAGCATACACCTCAGGTCATTTCTTCCGGGTTATTGCTTGATCTCTATGCCATTCTGCCATTTATTTGAAACACTGCTGGCACTCCATTCTGAGGGCTTTGAGAGGGTCGATACCGTTATTTACTCCCACACTGTAAGCATACCCCCGGCAACCTATGCACTCTTCGGTATGTTCACAGTTTTCACATCTTCCTTCGAGCATTTTATCGATGTTTCGGACATATGTGAAAATATCGGAATCATAAATCTCTCGAAGGCTCATTTTATTTACATTATAGGGATATTCCCCATTAACTCTTAATGCAGGATGTTCGTCCAGCTTTGTAGGCGCACAGGGCCGAACATTTCCTTCTATATTGATATACAGACTGTAAAGATGCTGAAGGCAACCGCTTGCAGTAATTGGTGTATAGGGCAGCCAGTCGTACCCGTAGTATTCCCGGTCTATTTTCAAAAGTTTTAACTTGTATTCTTTTATTTCGCTAGCTGTCAGCAGTTTATCCTCAAGTTCGTCATTTGCTCTGCCTGTTGGCGTTAGAATTTCCATATTGGGAAAAATGTTGTTTTGCCTGCAGAAATGCCAGATGTCCTCAATTTCTTCCAGATTCATTTTATTACTTACGAAAGATACTCCCAGGCGGAGTTCTCCAGGTTCTGTCGGTTTTGAAAAGCCTGCTTTTAGAAGGTATTCAAGTCCCTTTCTAAGATCTTTAAAGGCGCCTTCTCTTCCTGCCAGGTAATCCTGAACTTCAGGCTTAAGGGAATCTAGCTTTCCCATTACTGAGGCATTGTGTTTGTACAGGAACTCTGCAAGCTCTTTTGTCATCAAAATCGTATTTGAAAAAATCACTGGGATT
>DASXVB010000068.1:0-17967 GCA_036504475.1 Methanosarcina sp. | reverse complement strand
CTTAATCATATTTTCCATTTCGCTTATTTTCATTTCCAACCATTGTATTTTCATATCCATCTTCATTAATGCAACTTCTTTTTTCTGTTCTTCAGTCAGCATTTCCCAAATTTCAGGCATCGAGCCATGACACATTTGAGTTGTTCCCATCATTCCTTCGTGCATGTTTAATTACCCCCATTTATCTAGCATTGATTTCACTGACAGTTGCCATCATCAAACAAAAACCCAGAAACCAGGAAAAAGTCTCTAAGTATCATAAAGAGATTATTATTACTGACATATAATATCCAAAGAAATATAAATAAGAAACCAATAATAATTAAAAGCAGAGTTTGAAAAGTAGAGAATGGCAAAGAATGTACTGGAGATTCTATATTTCGTTCGCAACTTCTCCAAAAAGACTGGAGGCTTAAGGTAAGTTATATTCTCCTTGCCCTTCGCAATAAGCGAATCAATCACATTCAATACAGATCATATCAGGCTTTTTAATCTGGAAAAATCTATTTTAAAACCAAAGAGTAAAAAATTATTGGACCAAGAAAGAAATATTAACTAAATCCAATTCGGCAGCTTGATTTTTATGGAGAGGTTTAATTTCTCGGGTAGACTTTGGAAAGATCACATTCCCGTAAACCATTCAATTCTAAGTTTTAAGGCAGCCTGGAAATTTTAACCTGTGATCCTTCCATTTTTCAATTCTGTAAATTAAATTCAGATCGATTTTTCCCAACCCTGCCCGAAGTCTACCAGGGGCCTTACTTCATAGACTTCAAAGGTCAATGCAGCATATATCATCTTTGCGCCTTCTTCACCTACGAAGTTGGCAGCCTGGCTTCGGATCATATTGAGTAATTCCCCAGACGTCGCATACTCCTTCAACTTCATATAAACTCGGATGCCCTTCCAATCCATCACCGAACTTCCTTGCTCCATGTTCATATTCGTATCTTTAGGGGAATCCAGACACTGCTCTAATATCATATACATAGCATGTGGATTTTCTTTAAGGTTTGCGAAGGTGCGGTTATTGGCCGATGCCGCTATAACAGTTTTCTCATCGATCATTTGAGGCGAGCCAAAGACAGCTGAATCGACCTGTCCATCAGCGCTGGACGTGCTGAGAACGCCGAATCTTGGCGTTTTGTTAAAGTATTCTATCAAGTTTGCGGGCATAATATATCTCCTTTGCATTAATATTCTCACTTATCCTTTAAAAAGAAAAGCAGAGAATTCCGATCTTTATTCTTATTTCGATCTGACTCTTCGGGGGCAGTTCTTATATTACTTTTGCAAAGTCGCCCGCAAGTGAGAATATAAGAAGTCACAGTTAAGATAAGTCCAAAACTATAGCTTTTCTTCCAAAAATCACTGCAAAGTGATAGAATTTATATATACAACTAACATCACAAAAACCTGCTTCTTTAAGCCAATTCATTTGTTGCTCTAATGTTGAGTCCTTATCAAGCTTAATTCTCTCATAACCAGCGAGGATTTCCTCTTCGGGCAAGCCGCTGTCCTCTATACAACGTCTCCAAATATCTTTGTTCAGTTTTTCTATAAAAGGAGTTTCTCCATGTACCTGATCGGCGTTAATAATAACCCCATTTTGTTTAAGTAAAGAGTAACTTTTTTTGTAAAGTTCCTTTTTCTCTTTGTCTTCCAGATGATGAATAGATAGCGCCGACACTATCATATCATAATCTTCGACGAAGGTATATTTTGAATAATCGGCTACAATATATTTTACATTTGAGTTACCTCTAAACCGATCTTTTGCTATATCCAGCATCTTCTCTGAGATATCAATAAGAGTAAATGAGGCCTCTGGATATCTTTCCATCAGAAACGCGGATAGAAGTCCTGTTCCAGCTCCGATATCCAGTATTTTTGGGTTTTCCGTATCTATAGATGCCATGGATACTGAGATTTTATAAAAGTCGTCGAAACAAGGAATAAATTTCTTTCTCTGCTCATCATACTTTTTTGAAATATCATCAAACCTTCTTTGAATTTCGCTCATCTTTTTCTCCAATATTTTGTACCCAAAGTTATGTCATCTGTTTTATATTGAGAATCTCTCTTATGTGTATATTTAGCCACTGTTGACCGTAATGTATAAAGAAAGAACTTGACTAGGACAAAAATTTTTCACGTTGTTATTTTTAATAAGTTTGTATCAGATTTTACAATTTTGTTTAACTTTGTTTAACATCATTTTACCAGAAACTTTAACATTTTTTATTTACGAAGGAAAGAATAACATTATGTTAATTATGCCATGTAATTACAAGTTATTGTGCAGCTCATAATTATTCATTGGGATAGAGAAGTTCCGAAGTAACTTATTGAAACCTTCGAAATTAACAGATAACAAAAAATTAATAATTAGATAGAAAGAAAGGATAATCGGATGAAAAATTAGTAAGAAAAGGATCATAAAATTAAGGCTTCAGCATAGTCTTTTTAGATTTATTCCTTTTTATATCCTGGGAGTTTATTTATTTGTTTTTTGTTTTTACTCTTTCATTTTTAATCTTTTATTTACTCTTTCAGTTTCATCGGCTCTCCACAACAATCGATATCACCGACACAGCCTGTAGAGCAGCTATTCTCTACGCATTCACTTATCACTTTAAATTCAAGTCCGCATCTCTCACAAACAAGAGTTTGACCGTTCTTCAGTTCACTGCAGTTCATTCCATATCACTCCACAATACTTGAGGAAAAAGTATGTAATTTAAGTTCAAGTTATTTGCGAAACAATAGTTCTAAAGATTGGTCTGCGAACTGAGAACTAAGAGGATGAATCAGAAAGCTTGATAACTGTTCTGTTTATCGAGCTTACTAAAGAGATTAATAAACCGGATTTTTGGATTTTTATTGAAAGAACTGGGCTTTTTTTCAGCATCATAAGGCATCTATTCATTTTGGTACAACTTCAGGTACAGCTTCATGTTGACTTTTTAAGCAAATAGAATGCAAATATTCCAAGAATCAAAAGATTAAATCCGCAAGGAGTAGTTCGAGGCTTACTTTGCACATTTATTTCACGTTTCTTTATATCCGTTCCATTTTCGTCGTTGCTTGCTGTTAGCGTTACTGTATATATTCCAGTTGCAAAATATGTATGAGTTGTATTTCGCTTGGTTGAATTATTTCCGTCTCCAAAATTCCAGTTCCATCCAGTTGCATTTTCGGATAGGTCCGTAAATTTTACAGGAAGAGGGGCATAACCGGATGTGGTATTGCTACTGAAATTCGCTACAGGTGTTTTGATTTCGGGCTCATTTCCTGAGATAGTACACATATAGATATTGAAGCTTCCATTGAAAGCATCTTCCCATACTATCTTGTTCTCATAAATTGCAGGAAATTCCTTAGACGATTCACTGCTGGTAATCTGAATTTCCTTGTGAGTGGAGAGATCGTACATGTAAATGTCCGAGTTTCCATTACGTCCGTCCACCCAGACTATTCTATTACCATAGATAGCAGGATCCTGTGACGATCCGTTTGTGGGAACTCGAGTTTCTGTGGAAGTAGAGATATTATACATGTAGATATCCCAGTTTCCACTGCGCCAATCGTAATACACTATCCTATCCTTATAAATAGCGGGATGTGCTGCTGATCCATCGGTAGTTATCTGAGTTTTCTTGTGAGTGGATAGATCATAAAAGCAGATGTCACGGGTTGGATTCTTTTTATAGGTGGAAAAATTAGATGTGTTACTACCAACCTGAACATTGTCATCTCTAAAAACGTGAAAATCTTCCCATGCTATAATATTACCATAAATAGCAGGACTAAATATCATTGATTCACTACTGCTAGCAATCTGACTTTCCTGGTGAGTGGAAAGGTTGTACATGTGAACACTATTACTGTAATTCGTCCACACTATTCTATCCTTATAGATAATAGGGGAAGTCAAGTATGAACCGTTAGTGGTAACTCGTGTTTCCTTGTGAGTAAAGAGATCGTACATGTAGATATCGGGTTTCTCAAGACTAAAGTTTCCATTACGCCCATCCTGCCATACTATCCTGTCACCATAAATAGCAGGATTGTATGCTGTTCCGCTGGTAGTTATCTGAGTTTCCTGGGAAGTCGAGAGATTGTACATGTAGATATCAGTACTTACCCCGGTTTCATTGCCGTTGCGGTAATCCTGCCATATTATCTTATCACTAAAGATAGCAGGCCTCTCTACTGATCCACTGGTTGTAATCTGAGTTTCAGTAATTGTAAATGGAGTATCTTGTGAAATAGATGCTGATGCCACAGATGAAAAGAATATTGAATATATAACGAAAACTACTGATGCTAAAAAGGCTAGATAAAAATTTCTATTAACTTTCATCTGTTCCATTCCCTAATATTTAACAAAAATAAGCGATCTTCATTTACAACTAGTTTCGACTTTATAATATTTTTATATTCATCCTTTGGAGATAAACTTTATTAAAGTATTAAATTTGGCTTTGTAGAAATCCTCAAAACAACTAATTTTCGTTTATTTGAACTGAATGGTATGATCTCGTTTTGCGTATTTAACTTTCAGCTTCGTGAAGCTGGTTCAGATAGGATTTCTACAAAGCCTTAAATTTAAAAATATTTAGTAATAAGGTAGGATAAAAATAGCTAGTGCCGAGCTAGTTAGTGCCGAAATTAAACGATTCAGTGAAAAAATTTAATATATACTTTGAGAGTCTAAAAGGATTTTAAAATTAAGAGATTTATTCACAATTGTTATTTATAAGTAAATTTAAGTATTTCAGATGCGATCTTCATGACTTTTTCTTGCAACGCAACTTTCAAGTGATTCACTTGCAACGGCTTTCGCAACCGCTGGCACAACACGCCTGTCAAGTGGATCAGGAATTATGTGATCCTCAGAAAGCTCACGGAGTGTTACGACCTCCGCAAGCGCATGGGCCGCAGCCATTTCCATCTCAGGTGTTATTTTCCTTGCACAGGTGCTAAGAGCTCTTTTGAAAACTCCCGGAAAACTCAGGCAGGTTATTAGGTCTGGAAAGTCCGACCTGCCTGTAGCAACAATCCTTGCTCTTGCTCGTTCCAGGCCTGAAACCGAGTGCATATCTTTGGTCTCAATACCCCCTGATAAATTCAGTATTAAGAGCGAAGCCGTAATCCGACTTAGAGCCTATCCGAAAAGTAAGTAATACATATCAAAAAGTTGCAATAGGTATAAATATCCGGGCATACGTTACGGTTTTGAATATTACATATTGTAAAAGTTATAGCAGGTAACCACTTTTCGGATAGGCTCTAATTTCTATAAAATAAAAATTCCTGTGTTAATAGGAATAGTCTGTCAAGGTTATATATAAACTCGCGGGATATAATTTCAAAACTGACCCTCATGAGAGCGAAGCACTTTTAGTTTATATCAATAACAACCCACAGAGCCCAGAAAAACTCCCTACCGATTATGAAACTAGGAAAATCCAATCGGCGATAATAATCCACCCCGCATTCTATTACCACAGAAAAGATATACCCTTTCAGGAGAATAGTTCTTTATGCAAATTAAAGGAATAGCCCGTGATACTCTTGATTTTATCCTAGAGGCAAGCAAGTCCATGGCTCCGGAGGAATTTGCCGGACTTTTACAAGAAAAAGATGGAATAATCACTGAAGTTCTTATATTGCCTGGCACGGAATCCAGTGACGCGAATGCAGTTCTCAGACTTTATATGATGCCAAACATTAAAGCCGCAGGTTCGGTCCACAGCCATCCGGGCCCGAACCGCAGCCCTTCACAGGCTGACCTACGCCTTTTTTCGAAAACAGGAAATTGCCATATCATAGTTGGCCGCCCCTATGATAACCAGAGCTGGACATGCTATGACAGAGAAGGAAAGGAAAAGGAACTCTCTGTATTTGATGTGGAGTTTGAAGATTATGAAGAGATTTAACTTAAAAACCAGACCTGTAAAAACCTATCTCCACCAGAAAAAGTTCATATGATCAAAAATACATAATACATGTAAACAATTTTTATAGTTATTGAGATTTTCCGGCAATTAACCGAATGCGAATCCCGATTTTCTATTTGGTGATCTACCAAAAATGTTTTATTTCCAGATACATATTATTTAGAGGATACATCCTTGCACTTACGGTATCTGACGAGAAGCAATTTCTTGCTTCAGAGGTTGTATCCAGGCAAACACTCTGGGACGAAAAACCAGATGGCCTTCACATATCTGGAGGTAGTAATCCGAATGCCTACATGCCAAGATTGCAGATTTTACACGGCTATTGATGAGCTAAAAGGCGAATGTTTCAGCCTAGGTTTTGAAGTACACGGGAAAACCGATTCTAAAAAGTGCCCGGAGCGGGCTTTCAGACCAAACAAAGGTCCAAAATTAAAAAAATCCGGAGCGCATGGTTATTAAAAAGTGAAGAATAAGAGGCAGAAAAAGGCTCAGAAATACTAAAGAGCTCAACTGAGGTTTAAAGTGTAATATGAACTAAAACCGACCTCTAACCCTGGCAGAAATTCCAGAAAGCTTGAATAACTTCTCTTTTTTGCTTGCCGGAGTTAAAAGCTTAAAAGAAAACCCCATTAAATTTTTTCTTGTGTTTTCTTCTATATAAACAACTCAATCAAATGAATTCTCAAAAGTAGTCACATATCTAAAATCGCGTAGATTCTATTTTTCATACTTTCGGCAGTTCTATTTATTTCAGAGTTATGATCTGTGGACACTAAAAATCTATCCGAGGATTTATAATCTGGAAATCATGAGAAAATCGGAAAATCTTGTCCTATAAATCAGCCCCCTTGAGCACAAGCGTTGAGCCTCAAGTGTTTCGCCGCTTGACCAAAACCGTTGAGTTTATCACGCAGAAAATGCCGTTTCAGCCCTCTTGAGCTCAGCTGAGTATCTTTATTATAATTTAGTCCGCTTGAGCGAGCAAAGCGAGTGAAACGGACCCCGTGCTCCCGAAGCGGAATTCGGGCGATTAACAATTAGCTTCAGTTGTAGCTTCAAGGATTTCCTGGGCAATTTGGATAAGCCTGAACCAAGTATTCAGGGCTGAACGAAGAGATATCACATCTTGAGCTTTTACGCTCAGTATCAGTCTGTTTGTGTCCTCTAGAAACAGGTCTATTGCAGATCTTTCTGAAAAGTTATCATCAAGCTCGGGCAAGACCGCCTTGTAGATAGTTTCTGCAGTTTCGGATTCAAAAATGAATTCTGCGAAAAGTTTCAAAGAATTCCTCCTGAGAAAACCTTTTTTGAAGTGGATATAAAGATAGGTTTACAATCTGTTTTGGAAATTGGTTTTAAAATTCTCAATTTTAGAAATCGGTTTATAAGCTTGGTTCTAAAATAAGGATTTAGAGGTCAATACTTTTTAAAACCTCGGAGATTAAGTTTAAAAAGGGACTTTCCACTGCCCATGAAATCTATATCTTTTTCCCCAACAACCATTAAGGTGGAGCCGGGAGGAAGTTGATCAATTTTATCGCTTTCAACCCTTTGGAAATGGAAAAAAGATTCAAATGCGTCCTCAATCTCTCCATAGCCTGCTAACATGGGCTTGATATCGGGAAACCAGTAGGAATCAAGTTCCTTAGAGTACCAGTCCGTAAACCTGAGCGAAAAAAGAAGCTTTCCAGTTTCATCGTAAAAACTGAGGTCTCCTGGATTTCCGTGGTACTCTCCTATGACTATGAGAGGCCCGCCCTCCGCAAACTCCAGAAGCTCCTGCATGCCCATTTTTCCGCGCGTTATACACCTGCCGGCTATAAACCGCGAAAGCAACTTGCAAAGCGTCCGGGTACTTGCAGAAGGTTTGCGAGAAGAAGTAACCAGCATACTTCTCCTGACAAGTTAGAAGTATATATTACTTTCTCCCCAGTTCGACGTAAAAATTGAGGTAATTGATAATCACTAACTTAGTAAATTTTATTAGATATGACTACCATTACAGTAAATTATATTCTTTATTTTCTTGGGGGATAATTTACATATTTATGATCCCAGTAGCCTTTTTTTCTTCATGATTGTGATAAAAGGCGGGGCATAACATGATACATAAAAGACCACACAAAAGACATCATCGTTATTCTACATTGAAAAGATATGGTCAAATAATTGAAGTCTTCGAAAAATATGGCTTTGGATATATTGTTGACCAGGTCGGTTTGACCGGTTTTAGGAACTTTTCCTTCAGGTTCAAGAAAAAGGAAAAAGTAGACCATATCAATAACTCAAAACCAGTTAGAGTACGTATGATACTTGAGGAACTGGGCCCTACCTACATTAAGCTAGGTCAATTATTAAGCATGAGGCATGACATTATTCCTTTGGAATATGCTGTCGAGTTCGCAAAACTTCAGGATGATGTACCTCCTTTTGATTTCATGGAAGTTGAAGTAATTATTAGAGAAGAACTTGGACATTCCATAGAGGAATTATTTGACTTTTTCGATAAGAAACCACTTGCTTGTGCATCTATTGGACAGGTACATCGAGCAAAGATAAAAAATGGTGATAATGTTGTTGTGAAGGTTCAACGTCCTCGTGTTAAAGAAATAATCGAAGCAGATCTAGATATTATATACAGTATGGCCAAACTTGTGGATGAACACATACCTGAGGCAAGACTATACAGACCAATTGAAATTGTTGATGAGTTTTCTCGCAGTATACTTGAGGAGATAGATTATACTCAGGAAGGGTGGAACACAGATCGTTTTGCATACAATTTTAGGGATAACAAGCAAATTCACATTCCAAAGGTTTATTGGGATTATACAAACAAACGCGTACTGACCCTGGAGTATATTGAAGGTATAAAAGCTAGTCATGTGGATTTACTGGATAAGCAGGGGTTAGACAGAAGCAAAATCGCTCTTACCGTGGGAGAAGCTTTCATGCAGCAGGTATTTGATGATGGCTTTTTCCATGCCGATCTGCATCCCGGAAACATATTGATAATGAAAGATGGAAGCGTAGCATTCCTTGATTTTGGAATGACAGGCAACCTTTCCTCAGAAATGTGTGATATATTCTTGGATGGACTGATGGCGCTAGTTAATGGGGATAGTTCACTTTTAATAGAATTATCCCGAGATATGGGTTGTATAGATGATCACGTAGACACAAGATCTTTGAAAGTGGACATTGAATATTTTCTCTCTAAATATTATGGTAGGACTCAGAAATACCTTGATGTTTCTGTAGTAATTGAAGATTTTATAGGTATTTTAAGAGAGCACCAGGTAATAATACCACATAATATAGCTTTATTAGTAAGAGGTATAGTAGCTGTTGAAGGATTTGGACTGATAATTAACCCTAATTTCAATATAACTGAGCTTATAGAACCTTATGCGAAAAAAGAAATTAAAAAACGTTATCATCCACAAAATGTGGCTCGCAGAACCTACAACAACATTTTAAGTTGGTCACGCTTATTTCAAAAAGCACCAACCAAAATCTCACATATACTTGATCATGCTGAAAATGGTTGTTTAAGAATAAAGTTTGAATCGGAGGAAGTTAACCGGTTAGTATCCGAAATAAATATTGCAAGCAATCGTTTATCTTTCAGTTTGATCGTCTCTGCTATGATTGTAGCTTCATCTTTGATCACTCAGACAAATATGAAACCTTTCCTTTGGGGTGCGCCTCTTCTTGGCATGGTTGGATTCTTGATTGCCAGTGTATTTGGAATGTGGCTTGTGTATAATATGCTCAGAACAGGCAGGGTATAACTCTTACATATTTTAACTATTGTTTATCAATTCAAACATTTTATCTCCTTTCCCACGCTTCACCTAAGGAGCACGAGATTCTTTTCACTCCGCTCAAGAGGACTAATAAAAGAATAATTTATAAAAACTGTTTTTCCGAGTTTTCCGCAGTTATTTGATCTGTAGACCCCATAGAGACTTATCAAATGTATAAATTCTATTGATATTATTCGTTCGGTTTTGTTGCAATTGCGAACAACGTAACAATACCAAACTCAGCAAAGGCTGGATTTTGGACCTTAGCGAGTTCTTCGTAAATCTCCTGTTTGATCTTCTCCTTAATTCCATCTGGAATATTCTTCAACAAGTTCCTCGAACCATCTCTTTCTTGCAGGTGCTTCAAAAATTCTTCAGGCGAACGATAATGCCTTGGAATCGTCCTTGGTTCAATTGAAATGAAGGTAAAACCGGCTTTTGACAGAAGGTTATGGAGTTCCTGTGCATTGACCCTACTTATTTCCCTGTGTAATTCATACTTCCTTATAATATTATATTTTGCCAGAATAGGATCTACAAGCGTTTTCATCATATCAGGACTGTCTTTATCAAGCGTTGTCATTCCTACACTGCCCCCTGGTTGAAGCATTCTATATGTTTCACGGAGGGCGGTTCTCTTGTCAGCAATCCAGTGAAATGAAGAGCAGAAATAAGCATGGTTGATTGAGTTGTCAGGTATCGCACTAAGATCTTCAGCCTGTCCTACAAGAAAACGGACACTATTGAGGGAATCAACGCCAAACTTTTTCCGTGCAAGTTCTATACGATACGAGGAGGGATCGATACATGTAAGCTTGCCAGATGGTCCAATAATTTCCGAAACATTTACAGCCTGCCATCCTGTCCCGCAGCCGATATCAAGTACAGAATCTCCACTTTTTATTTTCATCATTTCTATCAGTGTTTGACCTTTCTGGAACTGATGATCGCAATTCTGATCGTAACTTTCAGCACTTTCTGGGGTATCCCAGTCAATCTCACTCATTTAGTTCGCCTTCTTGAATATGTTAAATTAATGAAAAAACTGTGATCTGATTCCTTATTTTATTAAACATCTCATTCATAAATCGGTCATCAAATTTAGTGCAAGTGAACCTTTATTGCAGAGCTTTGAGGATTTCATCCGTTTTCCTTACCCTGCCAATTCTTTTGAATATGAAGTTTACAGCTGCATTGTGTTGTTCCTCAGACCTGGAAGCCATAGCATCTTCGGCAAAAATCTGTTGAAATCCATACTCGTAGGCAAAACGTGCTGTACTCTCAACGCCAAAGTCGGTCGAAATCCCACAGAGTACTATTGTGTTCATTCCGCGCCTACGTAACTGGAGTTCTAGGTCTGTTCCATAAAATGCTCCCCACTGTTTTTTGGATATAACAATGTCCTTTGAAGTAGGAGACATTTCAGGCACAAATTCAGACCAGTCAGGAGACGGGGTTGAATAACTCAAAAATGATTCATCGCTTAAAACATTGAGCATCGTTTCTTTTGTTATTATAACATGCACAAGGAATACAGGCATCTCGTTTTTCCGAAACACGTTTACAAGCTTTGAAGCATTTTTTATAACATCCTGTGCAAGATATGGCTTTCTTGTTTGAGAGGTTATTCCTTTCTGTAAGTCTATAACCACAAGAGCTGTTTTGGTTTTATCAATAGTCAGTTCCTGCATATTATCACCATATTCCATGTAGTGCCAGAGCGTGTTTACTCGCTCATAATTATTATATTTAGATTTTTTGAAGTCTCTTACTTTTTTAACTTAAAAAAATAGTAAACATTTTTAAAATTGGTACACTGGATACTTGCTTTTGTCTCCAGCTTCATATGCCTATAAATTTGACTTTATGATAGCATGTTTCTCAGGATATGCTATCCTGCTCCTCTTGCAGATGAAAGACTCCCTCATGTCGATTGCCATCTGCTTTGCCAGTGCTGCAGGAATGCCCATAATCATCAGGTCTGAAGGTAACCAAGGATTTCCAGTCGGGTCAACAGGTCCAACATATGCTGAACCTTTAGGGGCATTTTCTGCCATGCCTGCAGGGAAAGCGAACATTGTAGCGCAGATCGGCCCGCCAGGTATCACTGTTTTAAAGAAAAGATCAGAACTGTTGAACTGTGCGAGACCGCATAGGTTTCTTATTTGCTCACTACCAGCGAACAGAATAATCGATCTGATCATTTCTGGTGCAATATCTATAGTACAGGGCCCAATAACAATGAATTTACCAAAAGGAGTGATTTTTCCTGCATGTTTCCTGCTCTCTTCGAACAGATCAGGCGTTGCTTTTAAATGTTCGGCAGCACCACCATGGAAATCAGGTGTACCTATAGTCACGAAGTATTTCAGTTTGGGATGCGGTTCCGCAAGCCCCAGCCAGGCTATTCCACCAGTACAGCATTTGTCGTTAGCAGACTCTATATAAAGTGGAGGAGTATTTTCAAAAAAGGCAGAAGTGTAGACCGCCTTTGCTATACAACGGTCTACTTTGTATGATGGAACTGCTCCTTCAGGGATTTTATCTGCACCGTAAACACATAAAGGACGCAGTTTTAATCTGCCAGCTTCTGTAAGCTTATTTCCAAGTTCCTTAACGTTCAGTAGATCTGTTGATGCTATATAATCACCTTCAAGAAAAGTTATTTTTGGATCCAGCCCTTTTCCATCCAGTAATCGCAGTTATGTGTCCAGTGATCTTTATTGGCAAGAAGGACATACTTGAATCGTTCTCTCCAGGCTTTATGGGCAGCTTCTTGTTCAGGGTATTGCCTTTTCTCTTCTATCGCTTTAACAAGGTCTTTTCCCATTTCATGCGATTTTTCAATGGCTGCTTCCAATGCTGAAGGCCCCTGTGACATTGCACAGCCAACTCCCCCAATAGTTTTGCCTCCACAGGTTTTTGTGTAGTTGTTCATAATATCAAGGACAAAATCGACTTCACCGCTACCTGCTGTGGTCAAAGAAAAACCGTATTTTCCTTCAAAGAGTTGTTCATGAACCATAAGTGGACTTCTATCGAACAGTGTCTTGAGCTGGGCTGTAACATTTGTTATATAATTAGGGCTGCTCAAGATGATTCCATCTGCAGCTAGCATCTTGTCCATTACGATATTGAAATCATCTTTTATTGAGCATACACCTTTCTCATGGCAAGAATCACATGCAGTGCAATATTTGATCTTCAACTTTGCAATGTCAATAGATTCAACTTCTGCTCCTGCTTCTGCAGCTCCTTCTAAAGCTGCATCCATCAATTTTAAAGTATTACTCTTTTTACCTCGTGGGCTTGACAGTACACCAACTATTTTCATAATTACCCTCAGTTTCTCTTTAAATACAATATTACTGCATTCAAAAAAAATTAATGAAGACTTGCACATTTGAAGTAATAATCAAGCGTAATTACCTTTATTGCCAAATTCACTAAATAGTTGAAAGTTTAAGCTATCAACTATTTTCATCAACTGCGGAAGTCCTCTATATTAAATCTTCATAAATGATATTTTAGAATTTGCTTAAAGTTGAAAGTACACGGTTGAATTGAAAAAACCCTAGTTTTGAAAGTAATGTTTAGAGGCTTATACCTCCATTTTTGAAAAAAACATTGTTCCTATCAAACAGATGATAATTGACAATGAGCCCATTATCACCAAATCGCTGGAGACACTGAAAGTGTTTATACCTGCGATTGCTCCTCGCAGACCATCAACCCCATAAGTAAGCGGATCGATCCTGCTTATAAAATAAATTGCAGGAGGCAAGTTTTTTAGAGGGAATAAAGCTCCTGAAAGAAAAAATGTAGGCATAATTAGAAAGTTCAATATCATCTGAAAGCCTTGCATATCTTTCATTTGTGAGGCCATAGTAAGACCAATTCCTGTAAAGAAAATGGCTATCAAAAACATAAAAATTAACCCAACAACAAGGCTACTTATACTGGAAATCCTGAACCCAAGAATATAAGTCAGACTAAGTACAATCAAGCCCTGAATTATGGCTATAGTTGCACCTCCAAATGTTTTTCCGATCATGATCTCTGTTCTTGAAATAGGAGCTACCAGAGTTTCCTTAAGAAAACCGAATTGCCTGTCCCATATTACCTCTAGGCCAGAAAAGACAGCTGTAAATAGAATTCCCATTGTGACAATTCCTGGGGCAAGAAAATCAATATAATTTGCTCCTCCACTGACCTTAGAATACATAGGACCGAAGCCAAATCCAAAAGCTATCAAAAAAAGCATTGGTTGCCCTAGAGTACCTATAAGTCTGGCCTTGGAACGCCAGTAATGTTTGAGCTGCCTTAGAGAGAGAGCGTATATAACCTCGATCATTATTTAATCCTCCCCATACCTCGCATCATTCTTTGTTTACTTGTCCCATTATCATCACGAATGTTTTTGCCTGTTAATTTGAGAAAAGCTTCTTCTAAAGATTCGGTTTCTGTCTGACTCTTAATCTCTTCAACTGTTCCCAATGTTATAATTTTTCCGTGATCAATAACGGCTATCTGGTCTGCAATTGCTTCAGCTTCTTCCATGTAATGTGTGGTTAGAAAAATTGTCATATTTCTTTTTTCGTTCAGGTCTTTAATGTGGTCCCATATAGAGTTTCTAGTCTGAGGATCCAGGCCAACTGTGGGCTCATCGAGGAAAAGAATTTTTGGATAATGGACAAGAGCCCTTGCAATCTCAAGTCTGCGTTTCATGCCCCCTGAATAGTTTTTAACATAGTCTTCCCGCCTATCCCAAAGCCCAACAATTTCCAGAGCTTTCTGAATTCTTTCTGCTCTTTCTTTTTTAGGTACTTTGTAGACAACTGCATGGTAGACAACGTTTTCATAAGCGGTGAGATCGTCATCAAGACTGGGATCCTGAAAGACTATTCCAAAAGATGCACGTGCCTTATTTTGTTCTTTAAGAACATTAAAACCGTTGATAACTATGTCTCCAGATGTGGGTTTTAAGACAGTTGTAAGCATTTTGATAGTTGTGGATTTGCCTGCTCCATTTGGGCCTAGAAAAGCAAAAATTGAACCTGCTTCTACATTAAAACTGATGTTTTTTACAGCTGTAAAATCATCAAATTTCTTTATAAGGGATTGGACTGAGAGTATGTTTTTCATGTTTGATCCTTGAATTTTTTTGTCAAATAAAAATAAATTTGTAAGATTTTTAGTTAAAAATTTCCTGACTTGAAGCATTTGATTTTTATGACTAACGCTTTAGGCCTGAGAAATATAGTTTTAAAAATCTCAACTACATAGAATGCATGCTTGTTAGAGTTTAGCTGCATTCAATGAAATCTTTCGAATCATCTCAATAACAAATGGTAACTCATCTGAGTCAAAATCCTTGAGTAGAAGCGAGTTAAGTTCGCGGCCTATCTTCCGCATCTCCGGCTTCATTTTTCTGCCCTTTTCAGTAAGGTAGAGCCTTTTGATTCGTTTGTCTTCCGGGTCTGTTATACGGTAGACAATGCCTTCTTTTTCCATTTTCAGAATAGATTTTGCAATCATCGTCTTATCAAACCCTCTCGACTGTGCAAGACTGTCCTGACTCCGACCTTCCTGACGATACAGAGACATCAAGATAGAGAAATGTCCCCATCCTATATTGTATAAAGCTAGTTCTTTTGCAAAATGCTTCTGGACAGAGCGATATGTAAACGAGATCAGTGCAGCAACTTTGTCAATATCCTCAATCCATTGAATAGGTGTTTCTTCTTCATTCATTATTTTCACTCATGGCAATTCAGCATAATTCAAGTCCTTTGAAAAAATTAGTTGAATGGTATACTATTTATAATAAATGGATCATATCAAAATTGTTGATTAGTCAACAATTTTGAAGGGAATAGTATGAAAAGAATGATTGTTGAAAGATTATTTTCCCTTGTTCACAAACCTGCTGAAATTGTTTTTGAAATGGAATTGGCAAAATTAATCAAAAGAGAAATCGGATCCCTACCAGGATGAAGCTCATTGACAACGAGCGAAATATCTTTGTCAGCTGGCAGAATTCAATAAAGAACGCTTCGCCCATGATTATGAGTAGTATGTCCATAAGGGATTGATAACAGAAGGCAGAGGATGCTTAAGCTCGTACATCGATGAAAAATTGATGGATAATTGAGAAACAAGAGTAGAACAATTAAGCCTGACCAAAAAGAGTCAAACCCACAAAGAAAGATTCAGCTCAGAGGCAGATATCTTTTTAGGGGGTGCACATGACACTTAGTGAAATACTAGATTCTTTTAAAACGGTATTGAATCCCTCAAAAATTATGAACTCTCTTGACGGAGCAGCGAGTTTCTCTGAAGAATCCGAGAACGATTCAGAGGGAAATTCGGGGGAGAATTTAAAAAACAATCCATATTTTAATTCTGGAAATAATTCTGCTGAAAGCTCTAACGGGATAAGGATCTCCAAAAACAAAGACAAGCCTCTGATTAAACTTACGAATATCTGGAAAATTTACCAGATGGGTGAGGTTGAGTTTGCAGCCCTTAAAGAAATAAACCTAGAAATTTACGAAGGGGAATTTCTGATCATTCTAGGGCCCAGTGGAAGTGGGAAAAGTACAATTATGAACCTACTGGGCTGCTTGAATTTGCCCTCAAAAGGCACGGTTTGCCTGAAATTAAAGGATATCTCAGAACTTAACGAGTCTGAGCTTGCCAGGATCAGGGGACAGATGATAGGATTCATTTTCCAGAGCTTTAACATTATTACAACCTTGAATACCTATGAAAATGTGCTCCTACCTATAGAAATTTCAGGAAGAAGATGGACAACTAGCCCGACAAAAAGCCTCAGATCTGCTTGACATTGTTGGACTTTCCAACAAGAAACAGAACCTTCCTTCTCAGCTCTCAGGAGGACAGAGGCAGAGAGTTGCAATAGCCCGTTCCTGGCTGTAAACCCGCCTATAATTCTGGCAGATGAGCCAACAGGAAACCTAGATACCAAGTGGCGACTACATCCTGGATTTCCTGGATGAGCTTCACGAAAGAGAAGGTAAGACGATTATTATTGTTACTCATGATGTCGAACTTGTAAGATATGCGACTAGAATTGTATACATTCGAGACGGTGAAATTGAAAAAATCGAAACACGCACGAAAAATGAACTTGAGGGACTAAAATGAAAAAGCTCTCTTTGCTAACATTAATACTGTTATTCTCTTCTGCATTTATATGCCTTGGAGTCGGAACAGCACTCAGCGTATCAAATGGAAATATAAACTCTTCATCCACACAGGAAAATTTAACTAATCAAAGCTCTGCAGTGTCTCTGGGGGCTAATACAGCACTTAACACGTCAAATGGGAATACGAATTATTCATCTGTGCAGACAGGTCTAACTAATCAAAATTCTAATACGGTCGGAACCGGAACAACACTCAGTGGATCAAACGGAAATATAAATTCTGCAGATCTTCAGGTAAGTGTGACTAATCAAAACCCTGACACTGCCAGGCCTGGAGAGCCTGTTGAGCTTACTTTTAGCGTGCAGGATATAGGAGACACCGACCTAAAAAATATTGCTGTTAAAGTCAATCCTGAATATCCTTTCAGCCAAATCTCTGGAGAAAATCTTGAACAGGATGTCTCTTTTTTAAACGCACGACAGGATACTGATGAGGCAGGGGTTCTGAAATTCAAACTAATGACCGATGCAAATGCTTCTGAAGGCACTTATAATCTTGACATTGTTACCACTTATACAACTGGATCGGGATCTGATGAAAAGACTTACACTATTACAAAAACAATTCAGGTTCAAGTTCAGGGTAAAGAATACGCTCAGGTTGTGACCGTGAGCAAGGGTGATATCGATATCGCAAAGGAAGAACCTTTGGAGTTTACTGTAACAAATACAGGAGCTTCTCCCTTGAAAAACCTAGTTTTCTCCTGGACTGATCCTAAAGGCGTGGTTCTGCCTGTATACTCCGACAACACAAAATACATAAAATATCTGGATGCAGGTCAATCAGTGAAAGTCGACTATACCGTCATGGCAGATGTAAGTGCTACTCCAGGACTCTATCCATTAGACGTGAATCTTTCGTATGAAGACTATCAATCCAACGCACAAAATATTAAGACTACAGCAGGACTTTTTGTAGGCGGAGCAACGGATTTCGATGTTTCTTTCTCGGAAAGC
>DASXVB010000067.1:0-4963 GCA_036504475.1 Methanosarcina sp. | reverse complement strand
CCATGGTGACCTTTTGAGCCGTCATCGGTTGCAATATACAGTTCAGAGCTAGCGTTCTTCATTTCATCTTCGAGGATAAGAAGATCCTTGTTTCGGGCTCCGATTATGGAAATTACCTTGTTACCCACTTTGCTATAAGCCTCTGCCTGAGGATATAACGGAGCAACTCCTATACCTCCTCCTACAAGGATAACCGTGCCAAGTTTCTTAATGTCGGAAGGGGTGCCAAGAGGTCCGACGAAATCTTCTAGAGACTCGCCTGCAGAAAGCTTTGCAAGCTGTTTTGTAGTCTTGCCCATCTCCTGAAAGATTACAGTTACTGTACCTTTTTCTTTTTCAAAATCAGCAATCGTGAGGGGAATCCTTTCCCCCTTTTCATCAATTCTGAGAATTATAAACTGTCCGGCTTTCGCAGCCTTTGCCACGTCAGGAGCATCTACTACCATCCTGTGTACTGATGGAGCGATTTCTTCCTTTTTCAGTATATTATATGCCATAGAATCACATTTTCCTGAGTAAAAATAATTTTTTTGAGCAAATGAACCGATAAATTTTGATATCGCGGATCTTCTCACGAATTTTTCTTGCTCCGGAGATTTTCCGTCTGGACGATCTCCTTATACTGATTAATGGGATATATATTCTCCCAAATAATTTTAATTATTTTGTGAGTCCGTACTACTTTTGTTGAATTATGAGTGCCATTTATTTCAATACTGCTTTTTTAAAAAGAGTCTGGTATTCTTCAACTTTTTGACTATTGTTGCAATAATTTAATAAATATAGTGGGTATAATAAATTAAGGGGTAATTCCTGAACAGGTTCAATCAGGAGGTGAATTGGAGGAGGGAAGTATAAAGTAAACCTAGTATATACTATAGCCAGATATATAACCGAATTTTATGACTGTATTTGAACTCGAAAACATAAAACCTTTGCCTGAAGGATAATAAAATCCACTAAATCATCATGAAGAGCTGGGTAATTTCGTTCTGGAAGGCGGATTAGTGGAAAACACAACTGAGATGAGTATAATATATGGAGGTTAAATAAATGCCTGAAGAAAGAAGGGAAGGTTCGAAGGGAGAGAAATTAGAGACAAAAGAAGGGGAAGAAGTAGCTGACGTCGACCCAATTCATCCTACCGAAGCACGGGGCGGCAAGAAAAGATCACTCCTTGATACATGCAAATAATTATAATTATTTTTTACTTTTTTAGAGAGAATGGCACTTTTAAAAAGTGAAAAAGAATCTTAAACATTATTAGGGGCCATAAAAGGAATAACAAAACAGAATTCCTGAGAAAAATTCTTGATCTAATCTTTATACCCTTTTCTTTCCATATTAAGAATTTATTTCTTTAATACTTGCTTCTTTATTTTCTGGATTCTTATTTCATCTTTGTTTGTATCCAATTTATTCGTACCTTTTTCTGCAATTTTTTCCACATTTTCATCAATTTCTTATTTATAATTTTTATTTTTACTTTCACTTCAATAGTTTATGTCCAACTTATATCTATGATCATAGTTTGCTTTTTAATTTTTATAAAGTAACTTTATAATTTTAAAGAATGCACTTTTGGAAATCAAATATTCAACTCATAACAGATAATTCTCGTGAGAATCAATCATAAATATGATTATGCCTATGATAAGTTGATACAAAAAAGAGATCTGATTAATTACCTAATATATCCTAAAATTTAATTTGATTTACCTTATCTATTGCTTAAACATTATTCAAACAAAAAAAAATCTGTCCACTTGATTAAGTTTGCTTCTTTTTGACAGAAGCTGATAGAAACTATAGGTAATAAGAAGGTGATTCCCAGTATGAATAAAATACTAAATTTAGAAGAGTTAATTGCTACAAAGCAGCTTGAGAAAGAAAAAAAGAAAGAAGGCTGTAATCTGGAAATTGAACAACTGTACGACCTTATAATCCCTCCAGGCACAGTTGTTTCTATTATTTACGATATTGTTGAAGAGTTCGAGCTCGAACCTGTAACTAGGAAAATATTTGTAGGCGTAGCAAACAGTGAAGAAAGAGAACTCCTGGTTCTACGCGGTCCTCTGGAGAAGGTTCAGGCTGCTGAAAAATTCCTCTATGAAGAAATGAAGGCCTGGATCGAAAATAAGTAATCCGGTCAAATTTCCTCAGTTTGTTAAGTTTCTTAAATTGACCTGCCAATTTCTCAATCCTGTTAAACTTCTTCGGGCCAGTGACCTGGAGAATATAAATCCAGGATTGAAAAATAGCAACAAAAGTTAATCTTTTTTCAGAAAGATGAAAAAGATATAAGCATTAAAAAGGTAAGGACATTGGCAGAAGGGTTCCAATTGCTTTTTTGATGAAATTTTTAAAAAATTTAATAGAACTACAGGTAGGAGAGTTCCAATTATTTGGAACCGATTCCTGTAATGCTTTCCCTTGAAAAATCAAACACTGTTACTCTATCTGTTTTGTCATACATATCGAGTTTTGAGCCAACCTCAATTTTTCCGATAATAGCAGCCGTAAGTCCTGCTTCTTCAAAGACCTTCCTGCATTCTTCTGCTTTTTCAGAATCTGCAGTAAAAACATAACCTGTTCCGGGGTGCACTTTTATCCACTGTTCAAAATCCACGTTCTCGGGTTTCGGGACTGCTTCGAGGTCTACGGCTGCTCCAATCTTACTTGTTTCACAGAGCATTCCAAGCGTCCCTATAAGTCCGGGGTTGCTTATGTCTTTGCCCGCAGTGGCAAGTTTTCGTTTAGCAATTTCCTGGGTTACGAGGTATGTTTGCTTGATTACCGCTGGGGATTTAAAAGATGTCGTATCCCAACTGTAAGGGGAATTTGGCCCTATTCTTCCGTCCATATCATAAGCTGCAATAATGAGGTCTCCAGGCCGAGCAGTATCGCTCCTGATCACGCAATCTCTTTTAACTATACCAATAATAGCAACTGACATGGAATTATATTCGGTATCTGGATGAACGTGCCCGCCTACAACGGGGACCCCGAATTTCCGGACTCCTTCAGCCAGGCCTTCCATAAGTTCCTTACAGGCTATCTCGGAGTTTGAGGAAGCAATATCTACCATAGCAAGAGGCTTTCCTCCCATTGCTGCGATATCGTTTACATTAACGACCACAGCTCCATAGCCTGCCCACCAAGGACTGGCATCCAGCAGTCTTCCCCACATCCCATCTGCTGCAAAGAGAATAACGTCATCTCCTCCTATATCGATAACCGCCGCATCGTCTCCAAAATCAACGATTGCATTCTGATACTCCGGTCGGACGGTTTCAAAAATTGAAACAATATCTTCAATCTGTTTTTTCCGGGTAACCCCTTCGAAGTTTTTTATCCTTTCTGCAAGCTCTTTCAGGTTCAATGTCGGGCTTCCTTTTGTTTTTATAATTAACGCGAGTACTTGAATAGTATAATTGCAAATATGTTAACACAATGCAAAGTAGTCAGTAGTGCAAACATTATAATCAGTAGTACAAGTAAAGTATATCAATAATACATAATCATTTTTAGTAAGTTACCAATGATTCAGATAGGCTACAAAACTTTCATTGTGAAAATACCCTGAAACATCTTCGCGAGTACTTATTCCGTTTATCCTTTATCTCTTTTTTTCTTTGTCTTACAACAAAGAAGCGACAGCTTTTTATTAAGTACCTCTATTTTAGTAAGGCAACCTAATATATTTTTAGATATATAAAAATCTCTTATCGACAAAAATATGGAGTATAAAAAATGGTAGCAAAAGTTGATGCCGATTCCTGTACAGGCTGTGGAACCTGCGTAGATGAATGCCCAGCAGCTGCAATTTCTCTCAACGACGATGATATTGCAGTTGTCGATGAAAATGAGTGTCTTGACTGTGGTGCATGCGAAGATGCCTGCCCAAACAACGCAATCACACTCGAGTAAGCTTTTAAGTGCAATTTATAAATAGGTCTGAGAAGCGGAGTAATCTTACTCCGTCTTTTCAGGTTTTCTACTCTGAATTTTGACTAAGCTTTTAAATTTCAAAGCCAAAAGTTATTGAGGCTACTGGTACGGTATTCTTTACTTGGAGTCACTCCTCATTTCAAGCTTTCTGTTTCCCGTTTTCCTTAAGGATTTCTCTTGCTTTTTCTATATCCTCTTTTGTCTGGATTTTTATAAGCTTTCTACGTTCTTCGCTCATCTGTGACATATCCTGAGCAAGGAGCCCGTAGGCATCAGCTCTGCACTGCCTGCAGTGACGCATTTGCATGACATAAGGTTCACATGCCTGCTGGACAGTTTTTCTCTCTTCTGCGGTAGGTGGCTCGATGTTTGCAAAGGCTCCCTGGTTAATGAGAGGCATAATATTCATTATGTAGACCCCGAGTTCATTGATTTTTTTGGCAATCTCAACTATATGTTTATCATTAATTCCCGGGATGAGCACAGTGTTGACTTTGACAACTACACCAGCATCGACAGCCGCTTTGACACCCTCAAGCTGGTTCTTTACCTGGATTTGTGCGCCTTCGATTCCTCTGTAAACTTTTCCGTGATATACAATATGATCCACGATTTTTGCCTGAATCTCCGGGTCGATCGCATTTATCGTTACCGTCAATGTGGAGACTCCTACACGCAGAATATCCTCCAGTTTTTCAGGAAGCAGAAGTCCGTTTGTACTCATACAAAGCGTAAGATCAGGAAACTCTTTTTTTATCAGTTCAAAGGTCTCAAAAGTTTCTTTATTGGCCAGCGGGTCACCTGGACCTGCAATTCCAACAACCTTGATGAAGGGGTAATCTGTCAGGACCTGCCTTGTCTTCTCAAGAGCTTCTTGCGGAGTAAGAACCTTACTCGTAACCCCTGGGCGACTCTCGTTTACACAATCAAAATCCCGAACGCAGAAGTTACATTGAATATTACATGACGGAGCCACAGCCAGGTGAATTCTCCCGTACTTGTGCTGGGCTTT
>DASXVB010000066.1:0-22610 GCA_036504475.1 Methanosarcina sp. | reverse complement strand
AAAATCACCGATAATATTTTATATAACATGCCTATCTTAGACTAATCTATTAGCTCTAATTTTTACATAATAATTGACAGCGAAGGTGATTCGAATGTCATCAAATGAATCAACAGAAGTTATAAGACAATGTCTTCAGGTCCTAGAAAGTATAACCAGCGACTCATCAGTTCCAAGAAATATCAGACGTTCCGTAAATGAAATTACGGATATACTGAACAACGAATCTGAACCTCTCTTTCTCAGAGCAGCATCTAGTATTTCCATTCTCGAAGATATAAGCAATGATCCTAACCTTCCTTTGCACACAAGAACTTTGATATGGAATCTTTCAAGCCAGCTTGAGACCATTCCTGTAGATGAATAACGTATAGATAGATTCTAAAACTATATAAAACAGAATTTGCACGGGAGCATAGCTGGGAACAGATAAGCTCCAAAAAATAAGCAAGCTCAGGTACATCTCTTGAGATTATCCTGTTAGAAAATCCCGAACTCCGACTAATTCTAAAAAAAGAGCCGAAAGGAAACAACCTTACTATTTTATTAGCTACTTCTAGCCGATTTTGGAATTATTTCCTGGAAGTTAGAGGATATCGACAAGGAAAAGCTTTTTCCTTCTTTTTTATGCCCTTTTTCGGGAACTGGATTAAAACCTCGGGTCTTAAAACAGGAGTGCAAATAAACTTAGGAATGTAAAATGGGAAAAGCTAGAAGAACAATAGACAAAAAGATAAGAATTTAAAAAATTTTAAATTAAGTTTACACAAGGAAAATTTAAGAAATTTTAGATTCAGTCCGTACAAAGAAAAAATACATACATAGTATAATGTTATACTTGAAGCTTAAGTGGAACTTTGAAGTTCTGGAAAATATATATAAAGTATTAAAAGGTATTTTAGCTTTTAAGTAGAGAAGCTAAATTGTGCAAAGGCTGAGAATCACTCAAGGGGGTATGAATAATAGTGCTTGAAGAAATTTCGGCCCGGATAAGGGAGAACTTTGAGGCGAAAGACAGTATAAGGGAAGAAGGATTGAAAATTTCAAGGGAAGTTGTTAGGGAATGCAGGACAGCCTCATTTGCTCTGCACGGGCAGGACTTTGAGAAGGCAGATAAAAGTATCAAAACCGCGGGAAAAGCACTTGAGAAACTTGAAGTTCTTTTCGAAGGGCACGCTGACATTTATCACGCAGGTTTTGTAGAACATGCCCAGCAAGAATATTCAGAGGTTTCAGTCCTAAGCAGCCTCCTAAAAGAAAAAGAAAAAATTCCTTCTCCTGAAGAGTTAAGAGTCGAATATGCAGCTTATCTTAACGGGCTTGGGGATGTTGTTGGAGAGCTTAGAAGGCATGTTCTAGACCTGATAAGGGAAGAATCCTTTGAGAAAGCCGAAGTATTTTTAGGTACCATGGAAAATATCCATGCAGTGCTTATGGACTTTGATTACCCTGATGCCATAACCGGAGGATTGAGGCGAAAAACCGACGTATCTCGCTCCTTAATAGAAAAAACGCGCGGTGATGTTGTCAATGCGATTGGTCAGAAAAAGCTTGAAACTGCAATGCGAAATCTGGAATCCAGACTTTAGATATCTTTAGATACAAACATGTCTAAACATTGAGCAAAGCAACATTTTTGAAATGTAAAAATTAGAATTAGTCGTTAAACTTCGACTCACTAATTTATAACACAAATCTTACTCGGTAACTATTAAATTGCTTATTGTTTTAACAATTATCTAGCCGTTTGACAATTTAACTGCTTAAATATTATGATCCAGAATTTCCAAGTTGATTGATTTAGAACTTCAATAATCTATTACAAGAGGATATGCATGAAATTTGACCCGGAAAAAATAAAAAAAGACGCAAAAGAGAACTTCGATCTTACCTGGAACGAGGGCAAGAAGCTGGTAAGGACACCTACCCTAAACGAGCGTTATCCCAGAACCACTCTGAAATATGGAAAAGCACATCCTGTTTACGACACTATCCAGAAACTCAGAGAAGCCTATCTAAGAATGGGTTTCGAAGAAATGATGAATCCTCTGATAGTGGACGATCGAGAAGTACATAAACAGTTTGGAAGTGAAGCCCTTGCAGTCCTTGATCGCTGTTTTTATCTTGCAGGTCTTCCAAGGCCAAACGTTGGAATTTCCGATGAGCGCATCACACAGGTAAAAGAGATTTTAGGAGAAATCGGCGACGATGGGATAGACAAAATTAGGCAAGTTCTCCATTCGTATAAAAAAGGAAAAATTGATGGAGATGACCTTGTGCCCGAAATTTCAGCAGTACTTGGAGTTTCGGATGCTCTTGTTGCAGATATGCTTGACAAAGTTTTCCCTGAATTTAAAGAGCTTATACCTCAAGCAAGCACAAAGACACTTCGCAGCCACATGACTAGCGGCTGGTTCATTTCACTGAGCGCCCTCCTTGAAAGGCAAGAGCCTCCTTTCCACTTTTTCTCCATAGATCGCTGCTTCAGGCGAGAACAGCAAGAAGACGCCTCGAGACTCATGACTTACTATTCGGCGTCCTGCGTAATTATGGATGAAGATGTGACTGTTGACCACGGAAAAGCCGTTTCAGAAGGGCTACTATCCCAGTTTGGCTTTGAAAAATTCCTTTTCAGGCCCGATGAGAAACGCAGCAAATACTATATTCCTGACACGCAGACAGAAGTATTTGCATTCCATCCGAAACTTGTTGGCTCTAACTCAAAATATTCAGATGGCTGGATCGAAGTTGCGACTTTTGGAATTTACTCCCCAACAGCCTTGGCACAGTATGATATCCCATATCCTGTCATGAACCTTGGGCTCGGAGTGGAAAGGTTGGCGATGATCCTTCACGACGCTCCAGATGTTCGTTCCCTTACTTATCCACAGATTCCTCAGTATACTGAATGGGAAATGTCAGATAGCGATCTTGCAAAACAGGTTTTCGTGGACAAGGTACCTGAGACCCCTGAAGGGCTCGCAATTGCAGCAGCAATAGTTTCTCAGTGCGAACTTCATGGTGAAGAACCAAGTCCCTGTGAATTCCCTGCCTGGGAAGGAGAAGTTTGCGGGAGAAAAGTACAAGTTTCCGTAATCGAGCCAGAGGAAAACACTAAACTCTGCGGTCCTGCAGCTTTCAACGAGGTCATAGCCTATCAGGGAGATATCATGGGACTTCCAAATATCAAGAAATGGCAAAAAGCTTTTGAGAACCATTCAGCAAAAGCAGGAATTCGTTTTATAGAAGCATTTGCAGCCCAAGCTGCCAGGGAAATTGAAGAAGCTGCAATGTCAGAAGCAACCGAACATATAGTAAGAATAAGAATTGCCAAAGTTCCGTCGGAAGTTAACCTAAAAATAGGTCCAATTGCCCAGCGCTATATTACGGGCAAAAAGAAAAAAATAGATATGAGAGGCCCAGTTTTCACGTCTGTAAAAGCAGAATTCATGTGAAGAATAAGAAAACAGGAGTAAGCTACATGCGAACCGAGCAAAGCCCTTCTTCGAAATATTCGGAGCTTAGCCAGCTGATGGAAACTGGTGAACCCGTGTGTATAACCTTCGAAACAGAGCACGAAATCGGGCGCAAAGTCGGATACGAAATTGAAGGAAGTGGTGAAGGAAAAGCCGAGGAGAAAGTAGCTGATACAGGAAACGAAAAGTTCCCTGAAATATCCTGCCTTCTTTTTTGCGAACTTGTGCAGAAAGCCCGTATGGGAAAAGACTTCCTCGTCTCGGGGCAAAGCTGCTCTCCAGGAGATTATGTGCTAGGCTTTTCTGAGAAGAGCCCTGCTACATACTATCTGAACTCTGGAAGATATAAAGACTCACAAGCTGCGGAAAATGCAGTCTTATCACTTCCAAGATTGAAAAAAAAGTTTTGCTTTATAAGAATCGAGCCTTTATCCCTAAATAAAGGGGTTTTTGATGTGCTGATTCTTTTCCTGAAACCCGAAAAAGCTATGCGCATTGTTCAGGCCAGTGCCTATTCCGAAGGAAAAAGGTCAGCACTGGATACAATGGGCGCAGCTTCAATCTGTGGGGACTGTACAGTACTTGCATACAAGCAAGGTATGGGCCTATCTTTTGGATGCAAGGGATCGAGAAAACATAGCGGATATGAGGATTTAGAAGTTCCGCTTGGGCTTTCTTTTGGAAAAGTATCCGAAATAAAAGAAGCTCTTTCAAAACTTCCGAAAACGAAGGAGTAGAAAGTTAACGAAAGCATTCCTGATTTACAAAAAATATAAAAAAATTTAAAACTATATGTGCTTTTATAAACTCAGAAGCTTTCCCGAAATTAGAAAGAAGCCATGCTCCTAAACTGGCAAATAACCTATTCTTTAGTCATTCTTTTTTAAAAAATATGCAGCCAAAGACTTGTGTATTTTCTGTTAAAGAACTTGGATGAAAATGATTTATTCCAGCTCTTATTTAAGAGGGCCTAATAAGCAAAATCCCTATTATCCAAAGTTACCCGTAAGATGAGTTTATATAGAAGTACAAACATGTAAAATGCGATTTTAATTCCAGAACTATTTCAAACTCACACTAATGGAGGATTAAATTATGGCAGGACAGCCAATATTCATTTTAAAAGAAGGAAGTAAGCGAACCAGAGGCAGGGATGCCCAGAGTAACAATATTATGGCTGCAAAAGCAGTAGCTGAAGCCGTCAGAACAACCCTCGGCCCCAAGGGTATGGACAAAATGCTCGTCGATTCCATGGGCGACGTGGTTATTACAAACGACGGAGCAACCATTCTCAAAGAGATGGACATAGAACACCCTGCAGCAAAGATGGTAGTGGAAGTAGCCAAGACCCAGGATGAAGAAGTAGGAGACGGTACTACCAGTGCAGCTGTGGTCGCAGGTGAACTCTTAAAGAAAGCAGAGGACTTAATCGAGCAGGAGATCCACCCGACAATTATCGCATCAGGGTACAGGCTTGCAGCCGAAAAAGCCGTGGAAGTCCTGAACTCCCTGGCAATGACAGTAGAAATGTCCGACCGGAACCTGTTAGTCAGCATCGCTGAAACCGCAATGACTGGAAAGGGTGCCGAGTCCTCCAAAAAACTTCTCTCAGGGATTGCCGTAGATGCTGTAACGAGCGTTGTGGACACAAACGGAAAGAATTCTGTTGACAGAGACAATATCAACGTTGTTAAGAAGGTCGGCGGCAGAGTAGAGGATTCCGAACTCATCCAGGGCATGATCATTGATAAGGAAAGAATCCATCCCAACATGCCGGAAAAAATTAAGGATGCAAAAATCCTTCTCCTCAACAGCGCAATCGAACTCAAGGACACCGAAGTAGATGCGGAAATCTCTATAACCTCTCCTGACCAGCTCCAGTCCTTCCTTGACCAAGAAGAGCAGATGCTCAAGAAGATCGTCCAGAAGGTTATTGGCAGCGGAGCAAACGTTGTCTTCTGCCAGAAGGGAATTGAAGATCTTGCCCAGCACTACCTTGCAAAAGCAGGTCTCTTTGCCGTGCGCAGAGTTAAAAAGAGCGACATGGAAAAGCTTGCCAGAGCAACAGGCGGCAAACTCATTACCAACATGGACGAAATCACTCCCGAAGACCTTGGATATGCAGGACTTGTGGAAGAGAAGAAGGTTGGCGGCGACAGTATGACCTTTGTCACAGGTTGCGATAACCCGAAGGCTGTAACAATCCTGCTGCGCGGCGGCACAGAGCATGTAGTTGACAGTATCACCAGCGCTCTTGAAGATGCCCTGCGTGTGGTTGGAGTTGCAATCGAGGATGAGAAGCTCGTTGCAGGCGGCGGTTCCCCAGAAGTTGAAGTTGCACTCAGGCTCCAGGAATATGCAGCAACCCTTGAAGGCAGAGAACAGCTTGCAGTCAAGGCCTATGCCGAAGCTCTCGAAGTTATTCCGAGGACTCTTGCAGAAAATGCAGGTCTCGACCCAATCGACATGCTCATGGAACTGCGCTCGCAGCACGAGAAAGGCGTAAAAACCGCAGGACTCAATGTTTTCGAAGGCAAGGTCGTTGACATGTGGAAAGACTTTGTAGTTGAGCCTCTCAGAGTCAAGACCCAGGTTATTAATGCAGCCACTGAATCTGCCGTTATGATCCTCAGAATTGATGATATCATAGCTTCTACCCGTGCAGCCCCAGGCCCAGAAATGGGCGGGATGCCAGGCGGAATGCCCCCAGGAATGGGTGGAATGCCAGGAATGGGCGGAATGCCCCCAGGAATGATGTAATCCGGAAAAAAAACCACAAACTCTGGGATATAACAGGGAAAGGCATAGTTTTCAAGCTGTGCCCTCCTTTTAGCCCTTAAAATAAAGTCTGAAAAAAAAACTCTATTTAGGTCTTTCACCGGAAGTTGATGTGAATCTCCATGTAAATCTCCTTTTTTCAGACTTTCTATTTTCTGAAATTAGAAATTTTTTCAAATTTTGCATTCACTTCTTTTCAAGGCAGTTAAGGATGTCCTCAGCCCCAAATTTCGTTTTTATAATTCTAGTCCTGCCTCTTTGACCTTTGCCAGTAAAGTCCGCATCTATGTAGTTAAGCACCTGGAGCCTGTTAACAATTCCATAAAAGCGAGTATATCCGAGATGCGTTAATTCATGGAAGGACTTGTAAAGCTCACCTGCCTGAATTTCTCCCTTTCTTGCTATTAGCTCAAGCAAGTGTTTTTCAGGATCGGACAAAAGACTTATGCCCCTGCAGAGATGAAGCAACTTGGATGCTTCGTAAGCTTTTTCCACATCTGCAGAAGAGATGGTGCGGCTTCCTCTGCGTTCGGCATTAAAACCTGAACGCTTAAGAAGGTCAATTCCAACCCTGAGGTCTCCAGTCCTTCCTACATACAAGACCACCAGTCCCAGCAACTCTTCAGAAATTACCTTTGGATAAAAACCGTATTTTACCCGGTCTTTGAGAATATCAAGAATCTCAGTGCCTCCGTATCTAGGGAAAGAGATATCTTCAGGCAGAAAAACCGAATTTACCCTTGAATCCATGCAATAGAGGTCAGAAGCATCATTTACGATCCCAATTACCCCTATCTTTGCTCCAGGATATTGTTCATGTGCTCTTAGCAACGAATACATCACTTCATTGGCATGCCCTTCGTAGCAGAGATAATTGAGATCATCCAGGGCAACAAGCAACACTTTTTCCGAAGAGACAAGAAAATTAACAACGGTTTCAAAGATTTTTCTGAATGCAATTCCCGAATTTGGAGGAGAGATTCCAAAAAGTTTCCTGTAAATCCTGGACATTACGGCAAAACGTGTAGAATCAATCTGACAGTTGACTTTAACAGTAACGACATTGGGTGCATGGGCTTCAACTTCCCCAAATACCTTCATAACTGCACTGGTCTTTCCTGTTCCGGGAGGACCTACCAGCAAGCAATTCAAAGGCCGCATACCACGAAGGGCAGGCCTGAACGCAAATCTGAGCCCATTCAATTGTGATTCTCTGTGAGGAAAATAGTCAGGAAGATAGTCAGGCTCAAGCACCGATGGGTCCTTGAATAGGGTCTCATCCCAGAATAGTATGTCATTACCTGTCAAGGGAAGTTACTCCATAGGTTATCGATCTATTATTAATAATACTGAAAGCCCAATGAAATTGAAAGCATGACTTTAAAAGTAATTTTGACTGAAGTGGAATTTAATGGGTAAAAGGGGCAAAAAATAAGATAGTCCCCTATTTTTAATTGAATAATCTCTACTAATCTTGAATTTAGTAGTGTATAAGTAAGTCTCTAAGTAAGTGGAGTCTCTAAACGTTCAACATCGACTAAATAGATATTGACTTAATTTAATCTGAGTATTTGAGATTAATTATAAGCAAGCTTATTCCTAAGAGGATTAATTTTTATAAAATATACGGCCATTTTTAAATTTTTAATAGATACGCTTTACTACATTTAGCTTTTTTGAATTGTCATTCAATTAACTGCTATTCAGCCGCAAAAACAATTAAGCCAGTAATACAAACTATTCATACGAACCAAATATACCAGACAAGAATCTGGGAAATTATCCTTTTGCAGATTATTTCTAATGAATTAATCATTTTTGTAATAAATATATTAAAACGACTTTATGAAAGATATTAGAACCTAATTAATTTAAAAGTAATGAACATCGATTAATTCTAACAGATAGAAAGAATAAAAGTAGATTTATTTATAAGGACTTGAGCCGTAGTCATAAGGGAAATAATTCAGAAGAGATAATCTAGAAAAGGAACTCTATAAAAATTGCAAAATTTGTATCATTCCAATTAATTTAAACTGTAGGTTTGAAGGTAAATTTATACATTTGATAAATCGTAATCATTTAATCCTGGGAAATATCGACGTGCTGGAAATGCTAACTCGAAAATTTACGGCCGCCGAAAAATAAGGAAAATTATGCTTTGATTTGTAGATCAGCCTTCTTGATTGCACCCCAGTATCCGTATTTATATATTAGTCCGCTTGAGCGAACGAAGTAAGCGAAACGGACCCTGTGCTCCCGAAGCGGAATTCGGGTGACGGGACTCGGGCGGGAGAAAAAGAGTATGGAGATAGAATCTAAATTTCTAGTAACGAAAGAAGCGGATTTTCAGGCCCTTGAAAGCCTTTCCAGGCTTGATTCATACGTTCTCTCGGAGGCGAAAATCCAATTAAACGAGGATATTTTCTTTGATACTGCTGACCGAAATATTATGGCTTCAGGTTACTACCTAAGGGTCAGGAAAGCGTATGGGGAAGACGGGAGTTGGGTAACTATTAAAAGCCTGGGAGGTTTTGAAGGCGGAACTCACAGACGAGAAGAGTATGTAAGTTTTCTGCCTGAGGGAATCTCAGTGCTCGAGTGCCCTGATTCACGTATCAGAGATATGATTCTTGAATTTACGGCAGGATTTGACCTTTTTCCTCTGCTGTCCCTTAAACAGAAAAGGATAATTCGCCAAGTAAAGATGGGGAAAAAGCTCATAGCTGAGATTTACCTGGACCGAGTCAACCTGAAAAGTGAAGGCAGAGAAAAACATTATAATGAGTTTGAAGTTGAGCTTAAGAGCGGCGGAAACTCTGAAGATCTGGAAACTATGCGGTGCTTCCTGCTCAAGCATTATAACCTGGCAGAAAGCCCTTTTTCCAAGTTCGAAAGAGCCTTTCTTTTCATGGAGAATCTTCCTGAGAAAACCTTCCTTAATCTGAGAGAAAGAGCCTTTTGCACACAGCTTGCAGATCAGAAAAACGTGTATGGAAAGCAGGCTCAGATTTTAATAGGAATTGATAAGGGACAGAGCTGTGAAGAACTCAGCCTGCTTCTGAAAATTCCTCAAACCGAGATAAAATCCCTGCGCTCAGAATTTAAAGAGAAGAGTCTTTCTATTTTTCCTTTTAGAATGAATAAAGAAAAAGACTCTGAATTCCATCTTCAGTCCGAAAAAAACTGTGTTTTGAAAAAGAAAAAGGATCGAATTTAAGCAATGGAATCCAGAATGCCTACTTGATTATTATGGGGTAGATAAAAGAACGAGCGTTACGAATAAATTCTATGAATAAGCGTCATCAATAAATTTTTTGATGTGTGTAATGAGTTTTAAATAAGCTTCTTAGCAGATTTTCTTCAAGTTTTTTGAAAATACATTTTATTTTAGTTAAACTGTTAATTTAACTTTTAGAGGATATCTCGACACCTGGAAGTTCCTCAAGTTCAGTACCTCCTTCAAGGACTAAGGGAACCCCAGCATCTTGCTTTATAAGGACTTTGGATTGAAGATTGTATCTGAACATTTTCTTGAAGTACTTTTTCTGCTTCTCCACCTCCCAGATTTCGAGCTGGCACTCCCGCTGGGCGTGCATTTCAAGCACTAAGCTGTCGGTAGAAGCTATGTAAAATCGAACATGGGAAATAATTCCATTGTGAGAGCGATCCAGACCTTCGGCAATACGGAGCAGCGCACTAAGAACTCTGATGCTTTTTACTATGTCTTTGTTGAGCCCGATGAGATTTGGGTGCTTCTTTTTAGGCGTGTTTTTCCTGTGGAAATAGACGAGGTTTGCTATAATTTCGATTTCTTCAGACTGAAAGCCCGGAAGACTGCTTTCCCTTATCAGATGATAGGCATGTATCTGATGGGTATCATATGATAGAAATGTCCCTATATCGTGCAGAGTGGAACCATACTCGAGAAGTTCCCTTTCCCCGTCCCTGAAATTGTAAATTCCAAGTGCCTGAATACTGTCAAAGAGCTCAAGGGCAAGTCTAGTAACAGTATGGGCATGTTCTTCATCGAAATTGCAGGTAAGTCCAAGCTGCATGATGCTGCGTTTTCTTACCGACATCTGGGTAATCATATAGGAGAATTCACTCTTTGAGATATAGTCTACAAGCAGCCCCTCTCGAAGCCCACGTTTACTTATCCTGATTTCGGAAAGCCCCAGCTCTTCCATAAAGGTCTCAATAATTGCAGCCCCTGAGATGATAATATCTGCCCTCTGCGCGTTGATTCCTGGGAACCTGCGCCGTTCTTCGAGAGGTATGGCACACATTGACTTAACTATTTTCTTCAGGTCTTCATACTCCAGTTTCTCAAAGCTTTCATGGTCTGTCTTGTGCAGGTAAACAAAAGCGATTTTGGCGAGATTTTCAATTGTCCCTGAGCTTCCAACTGAACAGCTTATATCGTATTCGGAAAGGTTTTTTGTTATATCCGTAATCCCGTGTCGGATATGAGTTTTAATCTGTTCATACTGCTCCTCGGAAACAGGGCCTGTTTCGTCCGGTAGAAACATATTTGTCAGCCTGACAGCTCCAAGGTTAAAGGAATGGAGATAATAACACTGAGTCTGGTCCCCTACTGATACTTCAGTGCTTCCGCCTCCGATATCTATGAATAGAGCTTTTAAGTTCCCAAGCCGAAGCCC
The DNA here is from genome assembly GCA_036504475.1 of Methanosarcina sp. Taxonomy (GTDB): domain Archaea; phylum Halobacteriota; class Methanosarcinia; order Methanosarcinales; family Methanosarcinaceae; genus Methanosarcina. Next base: position 11,692 of record DASXVB010000066.1, on the reverse strand, counting down.
ACTTGAAACCCCAAGGTAAATGAGGTGAGCTTCTTCGGTTCCGGAAATCGTACAGACTTCCAGGTTTGCCTCCTTTTTCAACATTTCGAGAAGCTGAACCTTGTTACTTGCATCTCGTGTTGCCGAGGTAGCTACAGCTATAACCTCTTCTGCCCTGTAGGCCCTGGCAAGTTCCATGAACTTTTTACAGACAACAACTGCACGTTCTATCGCCTTTGGCTGCAGAATCCTGTCTATGAATTCTCCATCCCCGAGCCGGACTGTTTCCTTCTGCTTGGTCAGGGGGAGATAAGACCCATTTGGATTGATCCGGACCAGAAGAAGCCGGATCGAGTTAGTGCCTATGTCGATAAACGCAACAACTCTGCCTTCGGAAATTTTCTCGGGTTCCATAATTACCACCTGAAAGCCCTTTCTTTCGTTTTTCTCGAAGGAGTCGAGAAACTCAAAATAAGCTTAACACTACTAGTTCATATTTTTATTCTATTTGAGATTATTTAGTAGTGTACCGAAAGTTTGTAATCGTTATTATTTCCGCACATGTCCTTTTATATATTGGAACAATTGCTTATTTATACACTTAATAAAGAAAGAGTATTAAGAAAGCTGTTTTTCAGGCTTTTTTCTGTATGATAGTTACAGGAAAAACTGAGTCATTTGATATTGAGTTCGAGAAAACTGCCAACGAAAGTTAGATTATCAGAACTTACGCACTTGAAGTACAAAATCATGAACAATCTACATTGTGACTTGTTCATGTTTTAAACAGTTTGAGGTTTAATGCTATTGATTTCTTAGTTCAACTGTGTAAGTCCTAATTATGTTATTTTTTTCGACAAATGTAATTCATCAGATGTAAAAAATAGAAAACGTAGCATGACTCTGTAGAAATTTTCCATTGAGATTTGAAAAACCTATGATTAAGCTTTATTTCAAGATTAATTGGAGTATAAAGCTTAAATAAACTGGTTCTATTGCCTATATTCGGTAAGTATGTTTATCTCTTTTTCAGATGATTAATGCTCTAGACTTAGAAACCAATCAGCTAGCTGAAACAATAAATTGGCAACTTAATAAATATTTAGATATAAGTCACATGAGATGAATGAGATTGATAATAAGTACTACAAACAAAATATGCAAAAGAGGAAAAATCAAAGAAAATGGGATTATCGATAAGCATTATGTTCCTATAAATTGAGATCAGGAACAAATACAGTATCAGATGCGGGATGGGTAAAATAATGAGAAAAAAATTAATTATATTGATAGCGTTGTTTTGTATGTTCCTTTCAATAGGATGCGTGGAAAATAACTTGGTAACTCCGGAAAAGGCTATAACTCAAAATGAGACAGATACTCCAACTGGAGAAGAGGCAACTGAAAGACAGAATGCAACTGAAATTCAGAATGTGACAGAGAAAACGGAAATAAAAGAATATACAGTTGAAGAACTTGCAAAGTACAACGGCGAAAATAAAACGATATACGTTGCCTATCAAGGTCAGGTATATGATGTCTCTTCTGATAGTTATCTTTGGAAAAATGGCAATCACGAGGGATGCACTGCAGGAAAGGATATAACTGAAGAATTGGACAAGACACCACACGGAGCTGAAATATTAAAGAAATATCCTGTTGTCGGAACTCTGAAAAAATAATACAAAAATCGATGATAACTTTATAACAACTTTTTACGCCAATTCATTAAATTTTTTATTTCATGTTATCACTTTTTGTTCATATGTCAGAAAAGAAGACGAAATTCTCTTTTTCAGCCTTTCTTGAAGTTTAAATCCCAGCTTCTGCTATTTTCAAGCATCCATAGTTGAGAATCCAGTTCTTCTTCTTCAGGCTGCGGGTAAATTCTTTCAGTCCTGCCGTTAGGAAGCAGTAGACGGGCTTTTACGTTATCTTTCAGATGAGTACCAAGGATTACATCCCTCACGACAGGAATATACTCGGCAGATACCGGGAAAAGGATTTCTACCCTGTTATCCAGGTTACGTGGCATGAGATCGGCACTTCCCATAAGGATTTCTTCTTTTCCGCCATTCCTGAAATAATATATCCTGGAATGTTCCAGAAAACGGCCAACTATCGAGGTAACCCTGATATTTTCACTGAGACCGAAAATACCTGGTCTGAGGCAGCAGATTCCCCGGACAAGAAGATCTACTTTCACTCCAGCCTGGGAAGCCCTGTAGAGTTCCCGGATGCACTGGTAGTCTACAAGAGAATTCATCTTAAATATCAGATGCCCATTTCCATACTTTTCGTGCAGATCGATTTCACGCCTGATGCGTTCCAGGATTTGATGCCTTAGAGTCTGAGGAGCTACAAAGAGTTTAATATAATGATCCTTTCTCGAATATCCGGTAAGGGCATTAAAAAGGTCAGAAACATCCTTTCCTATGCATGGGTCACTTGTCAGATACCCAAAATCTGTATACAACTTTCCTGTAACTGCATTATAGTTACCTGTACTCATGTGTACATAATACCTGATACCTTCTTTTTCGGCCCTGACCACTAAGCACATTTTGGCATGAATCTTACGCCCTGGAAAACCATAAGCTACATGAACCCCTTTACGCTCAAGTTCCTTTGCCCAACCTATGTTATTTTCTTCATCAAAGCGGGCTTTAAGTTCCACCAGAACCGCCAATTGCTTTCTCCGGTCCGCAGCTTTCATAAGAGCCTGAATAATTCTGGAATTGTCATCCACTCTATAAAGAGTCATTTTGATTGCCAGAACATCCGGATCGTCTGCAGCCTCTTCCACAAAATCGATTACCGATTCGAAACTGTCATAGGGATGGTAGAGAAAAATATCTTGGTTTTTCAGAGTTGAAAAAATCTTTTCCCTGCTTGCCAGTTGAGAATGTTTTTTCGACTCGAAAGGATCATACTTAAGATCAGGACGGTTAATCTTTGCAAGTTTAATGAGACTTGAAAGCCCCAGAGGAGCTGCAGATCTAAACATAAGAGAAGAGGTAAGGTCCAGATTTTTAAGGAGGATATCCGAAACCTTTGAAGGCATTGTATAATCGGTTTCAAGCCTGACAACCGACCCAAAGTAATTCCTTCCGACTCTCTGTTTTACAGCAGTCAGAAGGTCTTTGTCGCCATCCTCATCAAATCCAAGGTCTGCATCACGTGTGATTCTGAACGGATAAGCTCCCAAGATGCGCTGTCCGGGAAACAGTAAATCAAGATTTGCAGTAATAAGCTGTTCGAGCCAAACAAAACGCCCTTCTTTTAGCTCTTCCAGATTGGAAGTTATTTTCTCCTGGTCATCTTCAGGAACAACTATTAATCTCGTGAACATTGGAGGGATCTTGACCCTGGCAAAACGTTCCCCATAATCTGGATCGTCAATTAATACTGCAAGGTTAAGGCTGAGATTGGAAATATGAGGGAAAGGATGCCCCGAATCAAAACCCAAAGGAGTGAGTAAAGGGAAAATATTTCTCTCGAAATAATCTCTCAACTTTTCTCTTTCCGTCCTTGAAAGCTCAAAGTAATTAAGAACTTTAATTCCTTTTTTTCGGAGAGCAGGCTCAAGCATTTCATTCCAGCAGCTGTCATTGAGAGGAAGCTGCCTGAGAAGCTCTTTCCGAATGACACAAAGCTGTTCCTGCGCTATCTCGTCTGTTCGGTCATCTTTCATAGCTTCCACTATTCTCTTCTGGACGCCTGAAACCCTGACCATGAAAAATTCATCAAGATTGCTTCCAAAAATCGAAAGAAACTTGACTCTTTCAAGCAGAGGATTGCGATCGTCAAAAGCCTCTTCGAGTACCCTATCATTGAACTGAAGCCAACTGTACTCGCGGTCCGTATATAAACACGGATCACTGAGGTCAGGCATACCGGAAACTTCTACCCGAGTTCCTTCAACATTATCCATAATCAGCCTATCAAAATCTGCACACTGAATGGGGAAGTTCCGCTCCATTGCTATCACGCGTGGCTTGGGTTTTGCACTTATTCAGATCCGTCTTTAAAAATAATAAAAGATCTGAAGATAGAATCTCTGTAGATCTCATAATTCTATTTCATTACCTGATTGTCACCCGGTTTTACTGGGTTGAAAAAAAGATATCCCCCCGGGTTTATTCAAACAACTTAACATAGTTAGCCTTAAAGAAACTTTTCCTTGACAACATCAACCCTGTTAGCCGATTAGAGTTTTGAGTCCTTTGAATAGAAGGAAAGCAATCTCCTTATTAAGTTATCGGAGATGCATTGTCTTCAACGCCTATATAAATTTTTGTATCGACCGAATTTCAGGACTCTATGGAATCTCCACCAACTCACTACTATTTATTAGTATATAGAACTAAAGATTAATAACATTATCTCTTAAAGGCGATTATTGATAAAAGCAAAAACAAGAAACTCTAGATTAAAAAAGAGACACTGGAAGGTTGTACCAGAGAAGAATGGAAGCTTCCAGGCAACTTTCCCATTAATATATTTAAAACCATTTAAGTAATTTTGAGAAAGAGTTTATTTTTGAGTCAATTTAAATTTATCCTTTAAATGTAAATAGAACTCCTGTTCTTTCCCAGTGGTTTTTCGGAGCAACCTTTCTACAATCAGCTCGGGAGTGCTCCGGGCAATATGATTGTAAACAGGATTTCGATTTACGATCAATTCCAGGTGGGAATCCAAACCATCTGCCTCAATTCCATCTACTCTTACCTCTGTTCTAGTGTTTTCAATGATGAGTTCTGAAAGATGGGAAACAAAAATCCCAAGACTCCGTTCATTTCGAGACAGATATTCAAGGATTCCTGCTATAATTCGCGCAGAGGCACCAGGCTCAGTGATCGATTCCAATTCGTCCGCAAGCACTAGTTTTCCCGAGGCTTCGGAGAGCACTGAAAATTGCTTGAGAGTAGTTTCAAAAGCTCCTGCATCGAGAGTTCCTTTTGATTTCCCGAAATAGTAGAACTCTTCTATAGGCCCAAGCTCAAGCTTTTTTGCAGGGACCGGAAACCCCATATATCCAAGAATTACACATTGGGCAAGGAGTTCGAGCAGGGAAGTCTTACCCCCGGAATTTACTCCGCTTAAAAGTACAACTCTGCTCTCCAGGCCTGAGGGGGAAAAACTTGTTTTTCCGATTGAATAGCTAACAGGATCGATTTCTCCGTGATGGGCTCTTAAAAAGAGATTTTCTCCAGCTTTAAACCCTATTCCGGTTTCAGGAATCAGTTCAGACATTTTTAACTGGAATTTTGCCGAAAAGCAAGCTATTGAAAAGCCCAGATCAAAATCCAGAACTTTCTTGACAAGTTTTTCTACAGGTTGATGAAAAGTTGAAAGCGTCTTTGCAAGCTCCCTTTTTCTGGTAAGTCTTGTTTTTTCAAGTATATGGTTCAACTTTTGCCTGAGAAGCTGCAGTTGAACTTGATCCACCCTCAAAGGATAGGAAATCTCATCAGGAAAGAGGGAATCAAGCATTAGTTTTTCTTGCTTCTGAAGCCCGAACTTTTCAACAAGCTCTTCTTTGACGGCTTCAACCTCAGATTTATAGATACCATTGAGATCCTTTGCAAGCAGATCCTTAATCTCCATTCCCCCGCTCACAAGCTTGAGAAGTTCCTGCCCGCTCAGGGTAAGCGAGCTTGCCTCAAGGGTATGATTCATACACTGGTTAGCTTCATTCAGAGCTAAAGTCAATACGGGATCCAGGTTTTGCAGAGCTGTTTCGAGCCTATCAAGTTCAGGATCAAACCCTTCAACAGGCTTCCCATCTTCTCCAAGTTTTGAGAGAGCTGTATCTAGTATATCAAGCTCCTCTTTCGAAAGCTCTTCAAAAAGCTCAAAATTCCTAGAGCGCAGAGTCGATACTATATTCAAGCAGGCACGGATACAATCCAGATTCCTTGCAAAAAACGCCAGTTCTTTTTCAGGCAAAACCTGCCAGAATTCAGCCCTGGAGAGATCCTGGAAGTACTCAGGTTCAATATCCTCAGGTAGATCAAAACCGAGATAGATATCATCAAAAACAATTACACTGGAATAACCCCGCGCAAGATCCACAAATTCGGAGAGGTTTTCTACTTTCTGGACAGGCAAAAAGGATTGAAACTTTTGTTTGGCTGCTTCCAGGATTTTTGAGTTTCCGCAGATGATTATCCTATCTCTAACCCTCAGATTCGCCGGCACTGATCTGAGTTTCCTGACCCTTGTAAGCAATTCCAGAAGTTCAGAATTTTCGGAAAAGGCATTTCCCACTTGAAAATATTCTTTTAAGAAAACCTGTCTCTCTTGGATAAGGTCAATGCGCGAGACAGGTAAAGGGTAAAAAAGATCAAGTTTATCCCTAGCCTGCGTAGTATGAGCAAAACTTTTTATTAGCTCAAGCAAGCGGGAATAAAGATCCATGGCTTCTTTTGTCTTTAGAAAATCGGAAATCGAACAACCCTCAACTCTGGATCTGGCATCCCTGACAAGAGAAAGAGCAAAATTGTGACTGATGCCATTGACTTCAGAAAGCGAAGCTATATCTCCCTCGTAGATAGCCTGAAGAGCCACAGCTTCCGTTCCAAAATGCTCAATCAACCTGTCGGCTACCCGTTCACCAATTCCATGAATTTCCCGCAGGCTTAAGAACGGATAAGAAGCTTTCATTTCCAAAGTACTTTTCATATATAAGACACTTTTATTTCAATAATTCAACTGGGTATAACCCAAATTTTTAGTTCAAAAGAAGAGCAAGTTCCTTTTCAAGATAAGGACGCATTGAGGCCGTATATCCATGTATTGGCTCAGTAACGTTATACATCGTTTTTGGCTCTTTTGCAAGGGAAAAAGTCCGGAGCGCCAGATCATGGGAGATCACTGGATCATTAAAAGAATGAATCTGCACAAATTTCGCAGGTGACAGATTAGAGATATATGTATCCGGATCAATTGAGCGATAAAACTGATAAGCTTCAGAATCATTTACAAGAGAAGGATCAATTTCTTCAGTGCCATATCCCGCAGTGCTGATTCCGATAACCCCTTTAAGAGAAGAATTAAGCGCGCAGGCGATAACTGCAAATCTTCCACCATTACTTTCCCCGAGGATTGCAAGCTTTTTAGGGTTAACTTCCGGCTGAGCTGCAAGCACATCTGAAGCTTTAAGAGCGTCATAAACCATCTCGTATTCCACAGGCTCAAGCCCAGATTTGAAAAGTTCAAGATCTTTTTCTACATTTATACTACCCAGATTACGCTGGTCAATAGTGAGAGTTGCATACCCCATCTTTGAAAGTTCTACAGCCAGACCTTGCTCGGCTTCTTTGCTAACTCCTGCTCCAGGCAGCAGAACCAGCCCAGGAGAAGAAGAGGAGTTTGCGGGAATTCTTAAAAGAGCCTGGATTTTTTCCCCTTTACTATCAAAAGACAGTAGTTTTAAAGTGTCTGAGCTTTTAGGGGCGTATACATCTTCGATTTCCTGAGCCGTAAACACCGGTTTTTCTCGAGCTGGAAAAGATAAAGAGCCTTCTTCTGAAACTTTCCAGGGAGCTGCAGCGCCTGTAGAGTTTGAAGGATTATATAGGACTCCAAAAATACCCACAAGTATAAGAAGAAATCCTAGAATAAAAATTGCGGGCTTGGAAATTCCGATCCTTGAAAAAGCCCTGTGTTTGCTTTCTTTTTTTCCTGAACTCTGCCTGCTCAAAGGAACCCTGCCGAAAAAAAATTGTGATTACGGCCAGAAACCATTTACAGCACTTAAGAATAATATTATAATGCCAACAATGGCACCAACAATAAGCACTATCTTGGGCTGGATTTGAACTGCATTTTTATCTGCTTCATAGTAGCGCATGAGCCCTGCAGAAGACTGGAGCCCGGAACCTGATTTTTTAGCCATGTGTTAACACCTATGTGAACGTACTAATTAGAATTTTGAATTTTCTGTCTATATTTGCCTGTAATAGATTTTTTGGCGTAGGATAAATGATTATCTGAAGTGAAAAGTTGAAAATTAGAAAATTTAACATAGCTGTGAAATAACTGTTAAATTTCCTGTTAAATTTGGTAATTATCACATAATTTACAGTTCTGCTATATAAATCCAACAGAGAATTTTCTTAATAGCCAGGATTCAGGAAAGTTAAGAGGAATTCGTCACATTCTTGAAGAGGGCAATTCTCAAACAAGTACTTCATCCAAGAGGAAGGGCGGGTAAAATACTCCTTTCTCAGTAATTACCGCAGTTACGTTTTCCATGGGAGTTGCATCAAAAGCAGGATTATAAACTTCCACGTCTTTTGGGGCCAGCTGCTCAGACCCGAAAAAGCGCAGCTCATCTGGGTTGCGCATTTCAATCTTTACACTTCCTTCCCAGCCATTGAAATCGAAAGTAGAGATAGGGGCTGCCACGTAGAAGGGAAGTTCGTGCTCTTTTGCAAGAATCGAGAGGGAATAAGTGCCTATTTTATTGAAAACGGCATCCTGAGTAATCCTATCAGCTCCTACAAGCACGCTATCTACAAGTTCCTGCTGCATTACCCATCCAGCCATAGAATCCGAAATAAGGGTCACTGGAATTTTATCCTGCATCAGTTCCCATGTAGTGATCCTACTTCCCTGGTTAAGCGGTCTGGTTTCACAGGCAATAACCTTGATCTCTTTGCCTTCAGCAATAGCCGACCGTACAATTCCAAGGGCTGTACCCCAGTCCACACAGGCGAGTCTGCCTGCGTTGCAATGTGTGAGTACGGTATCTCCATCTTTTAGAAATTTTGCCCCGGATTCACCAATCAATTTGTTGGTGGATATATCTTCTTCCGCGATATCCCTGGCTTCCTGAAGGGCAATGTCCCTGACTCCCTGAACATCAAAGGCATCCGAAATCGCTCTTAGAACTCTGTCCACGCCCCAGCTAAGGTTTACTGCCGTGGGGCGAGTTGACTTCAGGGCTTCTCCCGCAATCTCAAGATCTCTTGTTATTGTTTCAATATCTTGGGCTCCGCTCAAGAAAGCTGCAAGAGCAATCCCGAAACCTCCTGCTGCACCGAGAGCAGGCGCACCTCTTATCCTTAGAGATTTTATAGCCTCGCAGAGAGAACTTAAGGTTTTGCATTCTATTATCCTGTATTCTTTCGGGAGCAAGGTCTGGTCTACCAGTACCACAGAATTGGACTCTTCCTTCCAGTCAATTGTCCTCATTAGATCACTTTCCGAGTAAGCATCATATTCTACCGGAGAAATTTCCGTTTTTTCTTTCAAGCTCCCCATGAGATAAAAACCTATTCAACTGACATGACTCGTTACGCTCTTCTTTCATAAATCGCATAATCTGAAAAACTTAAAATTAATTATATTAAATATAATTATCCTTAGATTCCATGATAACTGGAAAAATTGTAACATATCAAGCTTCTGACGACCAGCCTTGGTAATAAGAATTTTATTTAAAGAATAAGTAACACGTGAGGTATAAATAAAGCAATCTCTTTTTTCATAGAAGCAAACTTACATATAATAGATTTATAGAGTAACAAAGCAAATAAGACAAGATTTAAAATCCATAGCTGAGATACAGGAAGTCATAATTTTCAAAAATACAAATTATTAAACTTCATGGACCTTGAATCCGTAAATCCTTGAATCTGTAGATTCAGAAATTATAAGAGATCTGTCATTTCATATTGCGGTTTATGAGAGTCTGGGTATTCATCGGAGAGTAAGCGCTTATGACAAAAATAAAAATAGCAATTGCAGGGATCGGGAACTGTGCAAGCTCTTTGATACAGGGCATTGAGTACTATAAAATTAAAGATAAAGAGCCCATAGGACTGATGCACAGGGAAATTGGAGGGTATAAACCCGGCGATATTAAAGTAGTTGCTGCCTTTGACATTGATGCCAGGAAGGTAGGAAAAGATGTTTCCGAAGCCATTTTTACTCCCCCAAACTGCACAACGGTTTTTTGTCCTGATGTTCCGTCCACGGGTGTGAAGGTCAAAATGGGCAGGGTCCTTGATGGAGTCTCGGACCATATGAAGAACTATAAAGAAAGTCAGACCTTTGTTGTCAGCAAGGAACAGGAAGCTACAAAAGCAGATATTGTGAACGAAATTAAGAACTCGGGTGCTGATATGCTTCTCAATTACCTGCCTGTAGGTTCTGAAGAAGCGGTCCGTTTTTATGCCGAATGTGCCCTTGAAGCAGGTGTGGCTTTTATAAATAATATGCCTGTTTTTATCGCAAGCAATCCTGAGTGGGCAAAAAAGTTTGAGGAAAAGAATATTCCTATTATTGGTGATGATGTTAAAGCCCAGCTTGGGGCTACCATCACGCATAGGATTCTTGCAGACCTCTTCGAAAAACGAGGCGTAAAACTCGACAGGACATACCAACTCAACACCGGAGGAAACACAGATTTCCTTAATATGCTCAACAGAAACAGGCTTGCTTCCAAAAAGGAATCAAAAACCGAGGCGGTCCAGTCCGTGCTTTCCCGAAAGCTTGATGACGACAATATTCACATTGGACCCAGCGATTACGTTCCTTGGCAGAAAGACAATAAAGTCTGCTTCCTGAGAATGGAAGGCAGGCTTTTTGGAGATGTGCCTATGAACCTGGAACTTCGTCTTTCCGTAGAAGATTCTCCTAACTCTGGAGGTGTGGTAATTGATGCCATTCGCTGCTGCAAACTGGCTCTTGACCGCGGGATAGGAGGAGTACTGTATTCTCCAGCTTCCTATTTTATGAAGCATCCGGCCATTCAATACCCTGACGACGAGGCGCATCGGAGGACTGAGGAGTTTATAGCCGGAACCCGGGAACGCTAAAAATCCTAGTGAGAGATTCCTGTAAAAAATAGATTCTTAAAACTTCCGGAAATATCCGAGAGTTTTAAGTTTTTTTCTGTTCAGAATGATTTTCAAAAGGCTTTGTAAAAACTCTCTTCTGATTTATTATCCTTTTTAGCGAATTCCTTCGGCTGTAATTCTAAACTCTGCACTTGAACCTTCCGCGCGGGACCGGTGTTTGTACAGGATGGCGCGCCTTGTTCCTTCGCCAGTTTTTTCAAGCTGGATAATCGTCTTTGAAATGTGTTCCAGGGAACTCCCGCCAAGAGGGCGAACCCCTCCTAAAGTAATATCGGAGTATACCTGATTGGTTATAACTGCAGCAAAACCGTGTTTGCGAGCAAGGGCATGCAAAAATCCTATCTGGCTGGCAAGTTCTCTGCGGCTTTTCATGCCTGTCTCATCGTCTTCAAGCTCGAACCTGTAGTATGAAGTTGCAGAATCCAGAATTACAAGACCGATATTCTCACTGGCTATTTTCTCTACTTCCCTTACAGCCGCATATTGCTCTTCAAAATTCAGGGGTTCATAGATAATGATACTCCTGGCTATTTCTTTTGCATTTTTTCCTGCAATCTGCTTGAAACGAGCAGGAGAAAGTCCTTCGGTATCTATGAAGATGACTCTTTGCCCTTGGTTTACGCATTCTACTGAAAGCTGGATGCAAATATTTGTTTTCCCGGTTCCTGCAGCTCCGAAGATTTGATTTACAATTCCTTTTTCAAAACCTCCTCCAAGAAGTTCATCAAGGGGCTTGCAGCCGGAAGATAATAATTTCTCTATGAAATGACACCTCTTTTTGTGCTTGATGAATATAACTTACCCATGATATAACGTTTTTTTGTAGTTTTCAACCTTTT
>DASXVB010000065.1:0-1577 GCA_036504475.1 Methanosarcina sp. | reverse complement strand
TTCGAGTTTCCCCAAAATTGATTTCACCATATCCCGCAATGCCTTAAGTTTCTGAGGTTAAAGAGACTTATTTGACCATGGATAGCATTTTTACTTAAATGTTTTGGAGTTATACCAGTTTTTGCTTTCTTAAATACATTACATATGCCGTCTGCAATTGAATAATAATCAAGTTTTGCTTTTTCTACAATCCTTCTAGACTGATGCATCAATGTTTTAAAAAAGATATCCTTTTTATTTTTCTCTGATAATATAGCAATAAAGCCTATCAATATTGTTAAAATTAAATTCATATTTCTCATTGCTTTTAATTTTCTTACCCTTAAGTTTTCAAAATCGAATTGCTGTTTCTTAAACCTAAAATATTCTTCTATTTTCCAGCGTTTGATATATACTTCAACTAGACTTTTCAACACTTCGTTGGTTATATTCTCAACGTTGGTCAGAAGCATCATAGGCTGTTTTCCAAAGCCTTCAACAACTATTAAATTGAAGGTATATTGGGGGTTAAAGGGGAGCTTTATTTCTTCATACCCCAGTTTTATTTTTTTAGTTTTATTGCGTTTGTTTTTATATGTAATCTCCAGATTTTTATTAATCTTGTTCGTAAGCTCTAAAATATTGATTTCAGTGTTTTTCCAAATTACGTTTCTATTGTTTTTGCATCGAATTACGAACTTATTCTTGGATTTAACGAAATATTCAAAGAATATATTGTTGTCATATCCTCTATCAAGAGCATAAATTCCCTTGGTTCCAAATAATTCTTTGCATTTCCTAAGACCTTTTAATGTTTCTTCATTTGCACTTTCAAATCTTTCTTCAACGTTCGAAAATATATGAGAATAAACCGAAACAGGCATTTCTTGCTCTTTGGTTATTGCAGCTATATCGATTGTCATATAGCCTTTTACATTTGTTTCTCCAGTACTACCATCGCGTACTCTCCCTAAAAGCTCCAATTGCTTGCTTCTTCTCTTGCTAATATCTGATTCATCAACACAAAAAACTGTGCTTTCATCAATCATACCTTTTATTTCTTCTATGTAGTTTTGATAAAGAGTTTTTTCTTCAGCCAAATTACTAAGATTTCTAGATAATCTCTCAATAGTCTTTTTTAATAGGGTTTCCTCTTTGAGAGTTCTCGCAATCTCAGAGAGCAATACTGTTTTACTTTCTAACATTCCATACATCATTTGGGTAATGAACTTTTGAGTAGGCTTTTTGATATTTTTTGTAACTTTTTTTGAATAATTTGAAATTTTCTCTTTTATATTTCCTGCAATTCTTGTAAAATCATACATAGATGAAATCCTCCTTCGGTATTGTTTTTTCTCAAACTAATTTTACCAGTTTAAGGACAGGATTTCATCTCTTTTTATTGATTTCTCAAGGTTTCCCTCATGTTTTTATTGTTTGTGGATATCTTGTCATAATGTTTATTTCCCAAGGAATAACTTACTGATTTTAAACCTCAAAAGCAAGACCGTTCGTTTCTCCTGATGTGGGAGAAAGATAGATTGAGGGTTAGAATTTCGCAGGTATCTACTCGATTTTGAAAAATGGGGAAACTCGAA
>DASXVB010000064.1:0-6183 GCA_036504475.1 Methanosarcina sp. | reverse complement strand
AGTGTAATTGTGTAATTAAGTTTACATCAACACTTATTTCTTTTCTACTTTTTTAATTCACATAGTTTCGGAATATACTTTTTAAGTAAACTCTTCTCCATGTTCAATTCAGTTGAAATATTATTTTTTTTGCCGGCGGTCTGCTTAAATCTTCCCCTAATATATTTGCTAAGAAAAGAGAGCTAAAAAACCCGTGATTTTTGCAGGTTTAAAGGTAGCACTTTGCAGGGCCGATAATTTTGCTTTATGGGATAATCAGCTGGATTGGAATTTCAGGCATTTTATCTACTCCATAAACCCTGATCACAAAGTTTTCTTTCATTTAAAAGAAAATATTTTTATAATTATAGGAATACTTATATATTTTAAATGCAATGTATATCTATTGAAAATAAAGAGACGTATAACAATCTGTCGTTAAAAACCAATTTTTGTTTTTAACCAAAGAGTCGTATACAATCTTATTTTTCAACAACAACTAACAACTAAAACCAAAGGTGAAACAAAATGGCCTTTAATGACAGAGGAAGCAGGGGAAGAGACAGCAACCGTGGAGGCTTTGGAGCTCCCAGGGAAATGCACAAGACAAAATGTTCTGATTGTGGTGTTGAAACCGAAGTACCTTTCGAACCTGACCCGGAAAGACCGGTTTACTGCAGAGAATGTCTTCCTAAACACAGGAAACCCAGACAAGATAGATACTAAATATTATTTGTTAACTAAGTTTATATCAACACTTATTTCTTTTCCATTTTTTTAAAAATAAACCTAAATTGGAAGATGATTTTTCTTAACTCGTGATTTTTGCAGATTTATAAGGAGCCCTCCGCAGGACCTTTTTAATAAAAGTGATCTTTTCCTTTTGGGGAGGAATTTTTCTGATTCAATCGACGTTTTTTCAGGTGAATTACGGACAAGGAAAGTTGTCACGAATTGGACCATCAAGTACGAAACGAAAAATCTTCTTCATAATCAACTCAATTTTAATATATTTCTCCTGTTTGGGGGGGGGTTGCTTAAATCTTCCTCGAATACGTTTGTAAATCAAAGTGAAATTAAAAACCCGTGATTTTTGCAGATTTAAGTGATCACTTTACACTGTGAATCTGTTTTGTAAAACTAGATACTTTTCCAACAGTGTTTTCTATTTTTTATTAATTCTTCTACTTCAAGCAGATGATTTTAATAAGATTCTTTATTGAAATTAAGAAAATTTTTATGTTAATGAATTGTATGAATAGACAAACACGTTAATAATTCTCAATTTCCCATTATCAATTTTCAAATTTAGGTATTAGGCAGTGTTTGTATGGTAAATATAGAAAAAGAACTAGAGCTCTTGCGGCAAAATCTTTTAGACCTTTCCCTAAGAAATAACTTAATTAATTATAGAGTATCAAAAGGTCAAACTTTATTGATAATAGATGAACACCCTCGTGAGATTTACAATATCTTTGTCCTTCAAGAAAAGTCAATGAAGTTTTTACCAACTAAAACACAGGATTCTAGTACTTAAAAATCTGTTTCTGAAATAGTTAATAACGCAGATATTAAATGGGCTCCAATAATTAATGAAGATGAAGAGCCAGAGAATTATTTTGACAATTACCTTAATACTCCTTATGAACCTGAGGAGCTTGAAAAACGTCTGTTCTACATAGCTAATAAGGCTAATTCAGTATTTGAAGAGCAAGGATATCCAGTATTATATCTTGCCCTTGGCTTTCTAAATTGGACAGAGAGCCAATATTCGAATATCGTACATAAAGCTCCTCTAATTCTTGTTCCAGTTGAGCTTAAACGTCCGGGAGTAGGACGTAAATTTACGCTACAATGGACTGGGGATGACATTTTTACGTCGATCACCTTGCAGGCAAAGCTTGCTGAACAAAGTTTTGAACTCCCAGAGTTTGAAATGCCTGATGAAAAAACTGGTATTGACGTATATTTCCAGTCTGTTGTGAATGCTATATCAGAAAAGAAGGACTGGAAAGTACTTAGTGAAATTTCACTGGATTTTTTTAATTTTAAAAAATTCGTTATGTATAAGGACTTGGATCCTGTGGCATGGCCTGGAAATTTATCTCCTGCAAATCATCCTCTTATGGAACAAATTTTTAACCCTAAGTCAGATCCAAGGAATCTACAGAGTTTTTCTGAAAACGACGTCGATTTAAAGCTTTCTGCAAGAGATACTTATCATATTATGGATGCGGATTCTTCTCAGATTGCAGTTATTGAAGATGTAAAAGCTGGAAAGAATCTCGTTGTAGAAGGGCCTCCAGGAACTGGAAAATCTCAAACAATCGCTAATATCATTGCAGAATTACTGGTACAGGGGAAAAGTGTACTGTTTGTTAGTGAAAAAATGGCAGCTTTACAAGTTGTGAAAACTCGTATTGATAATGCAGGTTTGGGCGATTTATGTCTGGAGATTCACAGTAATAAAGCAAAGAAAAAAGAGGTACTGTCTGAACTTGAGCGCACTTCAAACAGGCCTCCAATAAAATCGGTAAATATTGATCAAGAGATTAATAAACTTGAACAGTTAAAATCAGAATTAAACGATTATGCAAGGGCTCTTCATGAACCTTTTGGAAAGCGTGGTATTTCTTTATATAAATTATATGGTTTAAGAGAAGAAATTCGACTTTATTTCAGTAAAATAAGTAGATCAATACCAAGAATTGAGTTTTCCGATCCAGATAAATGGGATAACAATCAATGGGATAAAGCAATTTCAACACTTGAAAAATTAGCTGAATTATTACCTTCTATAAGCACAGTATTATGTAATCCTTGGAGAGGTTGTGAACCAGGTGACCTTTTGCCTCCTGACATCGAGGAATTTAATAAATTAATTGATGAGACTCTGCAATCGGTAACGGATCTAGAATCTCTGATTCAAAAAATAGTGAATCTTACTGGAACTGACACTCCTTTATCAGAATCTCAACTTATCCCTTTAATTGATGCTGCTAAAATTGTTGTCTCCACGCCTCAGATAGATGAAGATGTTCTAAAAAATCCAGAATGGAACTCCCCAAATAAAGACGCAGAGGAGCTCATATCAGAATTAAGAAAATATCAAGAGCTGAACTCAATCGTCCAAGAGAAATTTAAAAGTTCTATCTTAAAGTTTGATATTTCTTCTTTTAAATCGTTATCTTCAAAATTTCTAAAATTTATAAGTCCAAAGTATAAAAAAACTAAACATGAAATTCAAAACTATTATAATTCAATGCCTCCTTCTAATGATACTAAAATCTTAGAAGACCTACACTATGTATCTGACTTGAAGTTGACAACCGAGAATCTTAAAAGCTTACAATCAAGAGGGAAAAAACTTTTTGGAATTTATTGGAATAATGAAAAAACTGACCCCAGATCATTGGAAGATCTCAGTAAAGAGATTATTTCTTTTAGAAGATGTGTATTAAAAGGTACACTTTCAGAAAATGCTTTTGAGATTATAAGTAAAGGCTCTAACAAAGAAGAACTGAGTTTGGCTATTAATAAAATACAACAGATTAATGCCAAATTGGTAAATCAGCAAAATTTATTGTTTAAGTTAATCAATCCAGAATTTCAAATCATCTTTGGAAAAAGTTTTGATGATGTTACATATGAAGAGCTAAAAAATAAATTAAATTTGTGGAAGTATGAAAAGTTATCGCTTATCACATGGATTCATTTCATCAATTACAGAGAACAATGTTTACATACCGTTGCAGCACCTTTAATTCATTTGATTGATAATGATAAAATTATTCCAGAAGATCTTGTGTATACGTTCAAAGGTAATTACGCAGATAGTTTATTGAGAATTATTTTTAGAGAAAAAAAGTTCCTTCCAGAATTTGTTAAGGAAATTCAGGATAATAAGATTAGCAAATTCAAAGAGCTTGATAGAAAAATTATTTCCTTAAATCGCCAACGTAT
This sequence comes from Methanosarcina sp., assembly GCA_036504475.1. Taxonomy (GTDB): domain Archaea; phylum Halobacteriota; class Methanosarcinia; order Methanosarcinales; family Methanosarcinaceae; genus Methanosarcina. The sequence goes on along the minus strand of DASXVB010000064.1, from coordinate 2,241 downwards.
TGCATATGAAGCATACTGTCACAAACCTAATTTATCTTCTGGAGCTTCAAGAGATTCTGAAGCTGGCATCCTCTTAAAAGAGTTTACTCGAAAGCGTGGGCACCTACCAATTAGAAAACTCATGACTAGGGCAGGGGTTTTAATCCAAAAAATCAAGCCCTGTTTTATGATGAGTCCTCTTTCAGTTGCTCAGTACCTTGACCCAAGCACAACAAAATTTGATGTAATTATTTTTGATGAAGCTAGTCAAGTTAAGCCTGAAGACGCAATTGGAGCTCTGTTGCGTGGAAATCAAGCCGTTGTGATGGGAGACTCTCGTCAACTTCCCCCAACAAGCTTTTTTGACCATGTTACTGAAGCTTTAGACCTTGATTCTGATGATGATTCGGATTATAAAGATATGGAAAGTATTCTGAATATGTGTAAGAGGAGTTTTCCTTCAAAATCACTTCTCTGGCACTATCGGAGTAGACATGAGTCTTTAATTGCAGTTTCTAATCATGAATTTTATGATAATCGTCTATACATTTATCCTTCTCCTATGCATGATAGCGAAAATCTCGGATTAAAATTAACACACCTTCCTGAAACCGTATATGACAGAGGTAAAACCAGTACAAATCTTGGAGAGGCACGTGCAGTTGCAGAATCGGTTCTTAATCATTACAGGCGTTTCCCATCTGAAAGTATTGGTGTGGGGACTTTCAATACTAAACAACAGCAAGCGATAATAGAGCAAATAGATCTGCTCTTACGTCAGAATCCTGAAGTAGAACAATACTTCACAAATGAAAAAGGAGAGAATTTCTTTGTTAAAAACATTGAGACTATTCAGGGAGATGAAAGAGATATTATTTTCATAAGTATAGGTTTCGGGTTTGATTCTAATCATAAGCTATCTCGTAGCTTCGGCGCTCTTAATCAAGAAGGCGGAGAAAGAAGACTTAATGTTTTGATCAGCAGAGCGCGTGAAAAATGTATTGTTTTCTCAAATTTTACAGCAAAAGATCTTAATATTGATGGAAGTGCTTCAGTTGGTTTGAAAGCTCTAAAAACTTTTCTTGAATATGCAGAAACTAAAAATCTTAATTCAATGTCTGGACCTAGTGAAGATAGTGACTCACCATTTGAGGATTCCGTGTGCGAATTCCTGAGAGATAAGAGATATGAAGTTCATAAACAGGTTGGATGTGCTGCCTATAGAATTGATCTTGCAATTGTAGATCAGCGTAATCGTGGAAGCTATCTTATTGGAATTGAATGTGATGGTGCACAGTATCATTCTTCGCCTGTTGCACGCGATCGTGATAGATTGCGTCAACAAAGATTGGAAGAGCTTGGATGGAAAATTTATAGGATATGGTCAACGGATTGGTATCGTCACCCTGTAGAAAGTGGGATAAAGTTATTAGAAGCTATAGAAAGCACAAAATTAAACAAAATGGCTGAAGAAATTAATCCGAAAAATAATTCTGAGACTTTTCAGGATAAGATCAGGAATGATGAGAAAACAAATGTGATCAATTGTTTTACATCGCGGAATGAAACATTGGAAAAACCTCAAAATGAAATTCCAGAATATAAAATTTGTCCACTAACCGATATTTCTACAAAAGATTTTTCTGAATTATATGAGTTTCAATTAGAAGAAACAATTACAAAGATTGTTAAGTTTGAAGGACCTATCCATTCAGATGAGCTAATTCAACGCATTAAAACGCACTTTGGAATTGCACGTGCTGGAAACATTATAAAAAGCACGATTCAGAGTGCGATTAAATCTGCGGAGAAATCAAAAAAGATATTAGTTAGAGGTGATTTTCTGTGGCCATATTCTGAACCTGATAGTATATTGAGAAAACGTTGCGGGGATACATCGGTGAAAATCGAATGGATTTGTGATGAGGAAATAACTCAAGCCGTATTTTTTGTCCTTAATAACCAATATTCTACTGCTCAGGAAGATCTCATAGTCCAGACGGCACGAACACTTGGGATTAAAGTTGTACGAAAGAATGTTAAAGATAAAATTAGCAATATAATTGAGTCTCTAATACAAGAGAATCGACTTACAAAATTACCGAATAATATGATATATTTTAAGGAGCCAGTTATTGCTAAGCAAATTGTTCAGCATTAAATTTATCTCTTGAAAAAAACGAACGCCTGCTCCTAAAAGGAACAGACAAAATTTCAAATTCACTGCTTATCCATCACTTTCCTGTACATCCTCGCCTGGAA
>DASXVB010000063.1:0-34364 GCA_036504475.1 Methanosarcina sp. | reverse complement strand
TGTTGGATAGTGAAATACAGAAGCTTAGACATCCTGCTGAAATACCTCTTTTCGTTATATGCTTACTAGTCAGTCTATTTATTTACATCATATTAATGGTCGCTCCAATTTTGTTTCCCGAAAAAGTTGGGTTCGAGTATTTACTTGTGGTTCCGGCGGCTATTGCCTTTCTTTCATATATTTCCGGGCAAACTTATGGGGGAATTAGGGCAAATGGAGTCAAACTTTCGGAGAAACAGTTTCCAGAATTCTATAATATTATTAGGCGTCTTTCCAATGAGCTGAACCTGAGTGAAGTTCCTGAAGCTTTTATGATCCAGGAAGGAGGAACGATAAATGCTTTTTCCACTCGCCTATACTTCAGGAGAAATTACTTAGTTTTTTATGCAGCTGTAGTTGAAGTTGCATATCGTGAGGGAGATTTAGATTCTCTGGAATTTATAGCTGCTCACGAACTGGGACACGTAAAGGCTGGGCATGTGACATTGCTTTATAATCTTTCTATCTTTCCAGTTACCTTCATTCCTGTTCTCAATACCTTTTTATGGAATGCTCTGAGTCGAGCAAGGGAATATACTGCAGACAAAATTGCAATAAAGCTTGCTCCTTCAGGCAAGAAAGGGCTCATGGTCCTTTCCGCAGGAGAACATCTTTATAAGAATGTAAACTACGAGGAATATCTAGAAAGGACAAAAAATTGTGGAGGATTCTGGGTCTGGTCAACTAATTTGCTTTCAACACATCCTAATTTGATCTGGAGGGTTAGAGCAATCAGTGAAAGCAGCCCCGGAAGGATCTTATGATACTTTTCCGTCTACAAAATTTTTGTTATCGCTTTTATTAACATTAATTAAGTTATAATTCTGGTTATCTATTCTGAAAGTTATGGAAATTACTTTCCAGGAACATTCTATGTTCAAATATTGGCTTATAAGCGTTAGATTCAATTTATCTTAGCTGACTCCAATTCGATTAAAAATGATTTCCAAATAAGTCTGAATTGTCTTTCAATTAAGTTTGCAAAAGACCCCGTCTTTAAATTCATATACATACAGACCATAAGGAAGAAGTTAATAATTTTTCTGAAACTCAGAATCACAAAATCCCCTCAGATTCGTTTGATTGACCTTAAGTCAAAGCCTTTCTCTATTGTAGCTTCTATGAGGCTGACTAAAAGCCCTTGGCAAAAAGAAAAATATCAAGATTATAGTTATCGCAGGCACCGGCGCTACAATGGATATAGGTTTCGGGGCCATTTCAGGTACGTTTGAGCAAGGCCACGATTTTACTTATGTATGCATGGACAACGAAGCGTATATGAAAACAGGAGTCCAGAGCAGTGGTGGAACGCTCTATAGTGGTGGAATGCCCTATGATGCAAGCACCACAACCACTCCAGCCGGAAAATTCTCCTTTGGAAATCCGTTCCCCAAAAAGAATATGCCTACCATCATGGCAGCTCTCACGTCTCTCCGTATGTGGCTACAAACTCTATAGGTTTCCTAAGAGACATGATGCGTAAAGTCAAGAAGGCTACCGAAATCGTGGGCTCTACCTATATTCACGCCCATACTCCCTGTACAACAGGTTGGGGCTTTGATACCTCAAAGACTCTGGAAATCGCTAAGCTCGCAGTTGAGATCTGCCTCTAGCCCATGTATGAAATAGAAAATGGGGAAATTACCCAGGTTAGAAAAGTTAAAGATGTCATACCGGTTGAGGAATATCTAAGAACCCAAAAAAGGTTCAAACACTTCTTCACTATGGAAGGTGGAGACGAAGAAATCAAGAAAATCCAGGCTACTGCAGGATGGAATATAAAGCATTTCGGACTTCAGTGAAAACTAAAGTCCTATTTTTCGGGCTTTACTTTGTGACTTTAAATTCTTCTAGCTTGCAGGCACTTTCAATCGATTTTACATTCAAAATTGTCTTTATTTTGAATCAATCCAGAGAGCTCTCATCATTTCCCTTATCGCTTCTATCTTTTTTATACTTGCTTCATCGTTTATTATATCGAGCTCATTAAAAGATTCAAGGGCTACCTGAGCTGCAATTGAGGCATCATTCAGATATCTGTTTCCTGCGTTGCTCATAATGGTCTGGAGGGCTGATGCTGCCTGAAGAACCGCATTCTCCATATTTTCTTCTTCAGCATTTTTCCCAACTTCTTCAATAGAGCTTGAGATAGTTTTTACAGTATCTTGGAGGTTTTCCTGCATGGCTGCGGCAGCCATTTCTTGAAGCATAAGTTCTACTCCCACTGCAGCCTCTTCGAGGCTCTTCTGAGCCGTAAGTTTTCCAACATCTCCAAGACATGAGATGCATATTGCAGTATTTTCTGAAATATCAGGAAATTTCATCCTGGCAACCGCTTTTCCGATTTCTCCCAGTCCAACTATAACTGCCATGGTTTCTCTTTCCTTATTAAGAAGAGCTGCAGTATTTCCGTTTTTTCCAAGCACTGAGGCAGAGAGCTTGGCTACCATTTCCATCTGCTGTTCGGCAGCCGTTTTCCCTATGGCTCCAAATGAAAGTAATACCCGAACAGTCGCATCCTGCATATTTTGCTCTATGGAACACTGCAGCAGCTTTTCAAGGGCACGAATTGCGTTAACTGCAGCATTCTCCATTCCTTGGAGAGCAGCAGCCTTTCCAATTTCCTTTATGGAAATAACCGTTTTTTCAGCTTCGATTTCCTTTCTTTCGCTGAGATAACCTGTGCCGATTTCGGTTAGAAAATTAAGGGCCTGGCTCACTCCTTCGTCAAACCCTTCACTAATGGAATTAAACCCTAAATTTACCATTTTGTCTTCTTCTTTTGAAAACACGGTATAAGACTCCTTTTCGGCGGCTATTCCTTCTTTAAGAAACTCGCGAGAAGAGTTTTAATAACATTTTCTCAAGAATTCTTTTATTCTCGTCAATTCCTACCTACTTATTTCACACTTATTTTTCAGATACTCTTAATTTATCGTTTCCTTGATTCAAATATTTTCAGGTAACCAATGAGCTTTGAGACGGATTAATAAGCCATTAAAATAATAAATTCATTAAATTAAACTGATAAACTCGTAGATTAATTGATAAATTCATCAGAAAAACAATGTTAGTTCCCTGTTAGGTATCAGCCAACTCGCATTACCCACAGCTATAAAAATAGGCATTAAGAAGGCGGTTTATCTGATGCAGGAACGGAAAATTCAGTTTCAACAATCGCGATGCCAGGCGGAGAAGGAATCGTTTAAGTGTGAACTTATAGGCTTTAATGAAGTCTTGCGACTTTCCAAAGATCTTGCTCGAAAAATCAAAGCTTCTGGTTATATGCCTGACCTGATTGTAGCCATAGGGAGAGGAGGCTATGTACCTGGAAGGTTGATTTCCGATTTTTTGCTCTTTAATGATCTTACTTCGATGAAGATTGAGCATTACGCAAGAGCTGCAGACATGCGGAAAGAAGCAAGGATAAAATTCCCTATTCCTGTTGATATAACAGGAAAGAAAATCTTAGTCATTGATGATGTAACCGATACAGGTGAGACACTTAATCTTGCAGTAGCCTACATTTTAAACCTGAAACCTGCATCTGTCAGGACTGCAGTGCTCCAGCATAAGACCTGCTCGGGTTTCACGCCTGATTATTATGCCCAGAAAATAATCAAATGGCGTTGGATTATTTATCCCTGGGCCAGATACGAGGATCTGGCTGGATTTACAGAAAAGATTATCCTGAAGAGAGCCCTTAATCTCTCTCAAATTATAGCCGAATTTGAGCAGAGGTATGGGCTGGATCCCAGAGAGACCGAAATTCTAGAAATTCTGGATGATCTGACTGAAAGGGGAGAAATCGAAAAAATTAAGGAGAATCTTCCCATATGGAAGATTTCAAGAGTTAAATCCTAACCGGTTAAGGATAAAGTTCCTAATAACCGGTTAAGATATTTTCTATTACATTACCGTTTCAGTGACCAGTTCTAGATTTCCTTTTGGAAAGACTCTGGATACCCGGACTTTCCAGTCCCCATCTGAATTCCCGTTGTCGGCCTGGATGAGGTTATAACATTGTTTGGTCTTTCCCCTGGTTTTGGAAGAACAGAAAGTACCTGCATTTACCACAAGCATGTTATTGAGGTTCCAGACCCAGGGAATGTGGCAATGCCCGCAGAGGACAAGATTTACCTTGCAGCGGTTCAGAAGTTCGAGTACATCGCCTGCGTCGACAAGGACAGTGTTTTCCCTACCAGCCAGAGGTATAGGGACAAGGTGATGGTGCATGGCAAAAACCTTGAAATTTTCTCCGGAAAAGGCTTCTTTGATCCAGCCGTAGTTTTCCCTGCCGAGATGACCTTCATCAAGATCTGGCTGTGAAGAGTCAGCACCTACAACTGTAATGTCCTTAAAATTCCTTGAAAAGTAACGGTTTTTGAAAAGGTCTTCAAAGTGCAAATACCCTGCATTTTTCGAATCATGGTTGCCCGGAACAAGAATTTTATCTTTACATTGAATCCTGTCAATGAATTGCTTTACTCCCTCATATTCTACTGAAAATCCATTTTCAGTAAGGTCGCCCGTAATCACAACAAGGTCAGGTTTCAGTTGATTTATGCTGTCAACCATAGAGTCTGCGATTTCAGGAACAAAGTACGCATCTGAATAATGAATATCTGAGAGATGTACAATCTGTATAATATTTCTACCTCTTTTTATAAATTTTTACCATATATCTTATTAGTTATACTCAAAGCCCTGGATTTCTGTCCCATTATATATATGTATCTATTAAATCTACATATTTGTAAATATCTAATTATAATTCATTAAAAAGAGAGTTTTATATCCCAAAACCCTTTCAGATACTATAAATATATGTTTAATCGTTATTCATGACAGAATCTATAAAAATTATAAATCAAATTTGTCCGATATTTAAACTGTCCAATTTAGCCTATTTTTACCAATAGTTGGGCGTGCGGCAGACTTCCTGTGGTCTCACTGTTAAAATAATTCCAATGTAAAACTCGGTCGGAAAAACTACTACTTTAAAAGTCAGAAAAAATAACCACAGAAAAGCATGATTTTGCTTAATTTTTCTTCGAATTATAAGCGTTAATCAATTTGCTGACATTAGTTGAATATTTATAATAAGTTTTCAGAGCTTGAACAGCTTGGTTAAAATAAATGTAGCTAGATAATGGCACAAAAAAATCTGGCTTTGTTGCAAACTCAGCGTAAACCTTCACAATTAGGAGAGTTAATCAATCTCATCACCGAGAAAATAGTACACAAAGATGAGAATTATAGTAGTAAACTGCGGAAATATTATTTTTGCACCATAAACCAAGTTTTTAGAGTTATGAATTTTGTTATGAATTTTAATACTTCCCTGAAAACTACAGGTTCAAATTATCTATATCAAACAATCATTATTTTGGACCGTTACTATAATTATATAATTGAGATTGTCTATTTATACGAAATGATGAAACGAACAGCAATTTTCTTTATATTACTGTTATTGGTTTTGACATCATGTACTGCCATAGCAGGTGCTTCAAGTACATGCAACGTAAAAATTAACAAGGTTGTAATACATCCTGCAACTGGAGTTGCACCAGCTAAAATTGGACTTACAACTTACATGTCAGGAACTGTTACGAGTGTTAGCTACCAAGTATTGGATAAAAGCGGAAAGGTAGTTGCTTCCTGCAGATCCTTCTGTACACACTGCACGAAAAGTCATATCTGCACTTGCTCGCTGAAAATAAACAAAGCTGGAACCTATAACGTAAAAGTAATTGCATATGGTACTGGAAGTTGCTCTGTGAGCAAGACTTTGAAATCAGCTATTAAGATAACAGCTGCAAAAAAGTAACCAAATATGGTACTGGAAATCGTTATGTAAAGCAGACTAAAAAGTCAGCTGTTAGGTAACAGCTGCAAAGCAAGTCTGTGTACCATAGCGGGTATCGTCATGTCTACGAGGGATAGATAATTTATAGGTTCGCTTGTAGCTGGAAAAAGTTCTTATCCCTCGTAGACTTGACGGTACTCTCCAATGTACTTAATTCTACTTTTTTTTCATAAGTTAATTATATTTTCGGCTTTGTAGAAAACCTATCTAAATCAGGACACTGCGTGGTCTACAGGGTTTTACCTATTTAACGACTTTGGAGTTTAGTGAATATTTATCCCAACCTCCATAGACTACACAATACCTATTTATACTCTAAAATCTCGCCTGATAAATATTATCTCTGCATTCAGTTAATTCATGCAGGAAAACAAGTCATAAATTGTCAGAAAGCAGTCCAGAGAAATACAGTAGTTTTCCCATAAAACTATTGGATTTATCGCATTCAACAAAATTTTAAGTTTCAAAGGTTGAGTCCTGAGAATAAGGACAAACCACAAAAAGAAAGTTAGTTATAAAAAAAATACCTTTTACAAAATGAGCACTAACCATGATAATAACTCTATTTTACTATTGCAGGAATTGCAGGAAACTTTACCCAATAAACAAGCTTGAGATTTCAAACCCTTCAATAGAAAAGTTTGTATCTACAGCACGTTATACTCTTGGGTTGCAGGATCATGTATTTAAGATAGGAGGAAAGACTATTCAGCTATCAGATCTGCATCATTGCAATGCTCATGAGGTAGGATTAGTGAATTTTATTTATATACAATTTTATTTTTATCGAGTTTTATTTCGTAAAGTAAAGTTTGCAGTTAAATAATCAGTCTTAAAAAATATGCCAGTTTTATAAAATACAATTTATAAAATGAAAAGCTATTTATAACATGAATAGATATTCATATCAAGTGAGCGGGTCTCTTTTCCATAGTATAACCCCAAACCCATATCCCCCAACTATTTCCCCCAACTATTCCCCAAACTCTCCAACCCGCTCACAAACTTTTCCATATCCATTTTTACCAGTTTTCTGCAGGTTAGAAAACATTTCTGTTAATTTATATAACTTATATAGGGTTACTAACTTATCTGAGTTTAGATTAATCTGAGATTATCTAATCCTATTAAGCGTTTATCTTAGCTTGTCTGGAACAGATCATTTATTTATTTCATCTTTGCTTAATTTTGTATCTCAGCTTCCTTCTCATTAGTATCACATACTCTGGAAAAAATATTCTTGTAACGCAGCAGTCAGGAGGAAAAAGTTGATTCACCTTTGAATAAAAAGTAAGAAACTGGAAGGAAAATTGAGAAAATTCATTTGTATTCGGTTAAGATACGATCTATAAAAAATGTGTTATTTTTGTTGCCATTTCTGTAAACCTATAAATGTAAATCGAGATGCATAGATTATTGCAGTAGTCATTGTAACGTTAGCAAATTCTTTAACCGAATACAAAATGGAAAAAATTAAACAAAAGGTGAAAAATTAAAAAAAGGCGAGAAAAATCAAAAGTCGAAAAGCGTTTTTTGAGTTTTCGACTCTACTTTTTTAGGAAGCTCGCTTGTCTTAATCTCAGGATTTTCAGGCTCATCAGGATTTTCATGTATATCAGGAACTTTCCTGCTAACGGGCTCGCAGTTTGTGGGTTCCTTGAGTTTTGGAAACTTCGGAGAAATTATGCTATCTCTCGGTTCAAAGCTAGGAAAAGTTTCCATCTTAAAGGATTCAGGCAGAGAAGAAGGATCCTTAATCTGAAGATTATCGAGTTCAGAGGTACTGGACTTAGGACTGTCAGATATTAGGGTACTGGAGGTAAGATTATCAGGAGTAAGAGCATCAGAGGTAATATTTCCTAAATTAGTTATTTCTTTGGAAATCTCAGAAGAAGTATCAATTCCAAAGTTAAGGATCTTCTGCCCACCCTGGGAAAGCCGAGAATCGGAAGCTCTAGATTTCTCAGAAGTTCTCACATTTTTTTTCTCAGGAGTCTTAACTGCATAACCAGAAGAAACTTCTTTATCGTTGCCTGCAGGAGTGGAAGCCCTAAAAAATTCCGTTTCATTGGTTTTTCCTTTTCCTTCTAGGAGGAGTTCCTGTGCCCGGTCGTAAATTTTCTGTAGTTTTTTACTAGCTTTTGTGCTTTCCGATAGATATATCAATTCCTCAAGTTCAAGCCCTAGGCTTGCTGTAACCTCAATTGCAGAATCTTCATCCTTTAACATGTGGGAGTAAAGCTCCAGCAGGTTATTTCTTGAATAACGCATGGATTCGAAGCTATGTTCTCCAACTTTAGAAGCTATATTATCCCTGAGATCTCGTTTCGAACGTATCTGTCCCATCCTTTTCCAGAGAGAAGGAGATTGGTACTTGATAAATCCGGGATAGGTTTTTGTCTTTGATATTGCAGCTCCACAGACCATCAGCATGTTAGCATACCTCCACATCCCGTAGTTCTGGCGTTTTTTTACGCGCCCAAGATAAAGATCGGCCTTGGAGAGATAACCAAAACCGGTTCTTATGTCCCCGAGATCTCCATCCTTAGAGGCATACTGGACAGGCAGATTTTCATCGATCCAGTGTACAAGGTCTTCGGGACTTTCATCAAGCCCGCGAGCAGCTTCTAGGGCCTTTTTACAGTCCGTGCTCTTGAAGATTCTCTGCATTGCCTTAAAGATATTTTCCTTTACATCCCTGCCTGAAGTACTGATATCCTCAACTTCCAGTGTATTCCTTCCATTGGCTGCGGCTTGAAGATCATTAATTGCACTTCTGAGATCACCTCCTGCATCTTCAGCAATTTTCTGGATTGCATCTAGACTGCAAGAAATTTTCTCGCTCTCGCATACTTTCTTCAAAGCAGGAACCATAGAGCGGCTTTGCACAGACCCAAACTTTATCTCCAGACAGAGATTTCGGATAGTAGGAGTCAACCCATAAATATCGTTTGCAATCAGCACTATGGGTTGAAAGGTGCTCTTTATAATTCCTGCAATAGCTCGCATCCCACCTCTGTCTGCAGTTCCATGAATATTGTCCGCTTCGTCCAGAATAATTAGGCGCTTTCCTCCAAAGAGGGTATTCATTGAAGCTGCCGATCCCGCAATCTTTTCGATAACACCTGCAGTTCTCTGGTCGCTTGCATTGAGTTCAATTATTTCCCAGTCCATATCAAGGGCAAGAGCATGGGCAGTAGAAGTCTTCCCTACACCTGCAGGTCCGTGAAGGATCACTGCCCTTTTTTCGGGAACGCCTGAAAGCCACTTTTCAGCCCAGGTTCGTAAGTCCTGCACCACCCTCTTGTTCCCTACAATCTCCTTTAGAGTATGGGGGCGGTATTTCTCAGCCCATTCAATTGCCAATGTCATTTTAAACCATACCAATAAAAAAAGAACTCATTCTTAACCCTATACATTTTAATCATTTCACTCTGTAGAAGTCTTTACTCCTATTACCATCTGATACTGATTTTCAAATAGCAACACTAAATTTACTCTTCCATATGTATTAAAGTCTTTTTGCTCTCATAAAAAGAGATATCTACAATTACCAAAACAAACTCAGGCAAAAAAACTGCATTAGTAACTCTTTTTTCTCAGTTGCAGACACTCTCCTTAGTTTTAACCCACCAACACTTTATAATCAACAACGAGAACGGAAAACCTTATCAGATTATGTTAACTACATAAAACAACAGAAAAAAACTACGTCGCGCTTTCTTCCCTGTATATTTTCCCGCTATCTGAATATTACAATAATAGGCCATAAGTATTTCTCAAATAAGTTAACTTCGTTGAACTTTGTGGATTTAAATTCAGCGTTTATTATAACTCAGCCCTCTTGAATGGGGCTTAGCGTCATTATTTGGAAATTAGTCCACTTGAGCTAGCGAAGCGAAGAAAATGGACAGAGTACTGCAGAGCCGCAACTCTGCGGGGACAAAATTAATTAACAATAGTGTTTGTACTTCTTAGAACTACTTATAAATCTTACACAACAGTTAGGATAGACATGGAAAAGAACAGCATGAATGCTCTCCTTGAGGCTATCGAAGTCAGGGCCAGGGCGAACAGATCCAGGGTAGCTATGGGGATAAGGGATCCAAATCCCAAGATGCTTGAGAGTGCCTGGAAAGCCCAGGAATTAGGATATGCACAGGTAGTCCTGGTGGGAATTAAGAGAGAAATTGATGAGATCGGCACAAAACTTGAGGTAGTAGATACTGATGAGCCCGAAAAGACTCTTGCTGAACTTATGGTCTCAAGAAAAGTCGATGCAGTTATAAGGGGTACTGCAAAAGCTTCGGGAGCCCTTGCACATCTCAAAGAATCTCTTGGAAAGAAAAGAATATGTCGGCTTGCCCTGCTCCTAACGGTTGATGGAACACCTTTCTTTCTCGCCCCTGTAGGAATTGACGAGGGAAATACCATTGCAGACAAACTCAGGATGGTAACGCTCGGCGTCGAACATATACGGAGATTCGGAATAGAACCCACTGTCGGCGTACTTTCGGGGGGTAGGATTGGAGACGTAGGAAGAAACAGACGTGTAGACAGAACTCTTGCAGACGGAGAATTCGTGACAAGAAGGGCTGTTGAACTTGGTATTAATGCTAAGCATTATACAATTCTTATTGAAGACGCCATAAAAGAATCGAATTTTATTGTTGCTCCTGATGGAATCTCTGGAAACTTGATCTTCAGGACAATTGCTTTTCTGGGTGGGGGCGACGGGCTTGGAGCTCCGGTGCTCATGGATGATTACGTTTTTGTAGATACATCAAGAGTAGGCGGACATTTTACGAAAGCCATAATGCTTGCAAGTGCACTGTCTCATCTGAATAAGGAAAGACAAAAGGTGATTTATTGAAAACCACTGCAGACACATGGCCCATAGTAAAAGGTGACTACTCAGTAGGGAATGTGAAGTCCCGGATTGCGGTTGTAACTCTTGCGAGCCAGATAAATCCCTCGCCTGAAGCAGCTCTTTGGGGTAGTTCAAAAACCGAAAATTTAGGAGTCGAAAAAATAATCGTAAATACTATTTCAAACTCCAATATAAGGTACATTCTTATTTGCGGTACTGAATCAAGAGGTCATCTAGCAGGCCATTCCCTACTTGCAATTCATGCAAATGGGATAGATGAAAAGGGCAGAATTATTGGCTCTGAGGGAGCTATCCCTTTCATAGAAAATATCTCCGAGGCAGCAGTCAAACGCTTCCAGCAACAGGTAGTGCTTCTTGACAGGATAGGAATGACCAATCCCAATGAAATAATGAAAATTGTGAGAAGATATAAGGATCAAGGGGAAGTTTACCCTGATGAACCTTTTGTGGCAACTTCCCAGAAGAAAAGGCGACCTATTTTCGCTGTTCCCCTTTCAGGTGATATAATAATCTCTGAAGAATTTGTTATGGACACAGCTACAGGAATTGTCTGCCAGTCAAAGGCTTTCTAATTTCCAATTACGAGACTTACTTCGAGCATACATTATCATTTTTTCAAATAAATATTAGCCTGTAGATCTTGAGGGTGTAAAAGTGTTTAAGTTCCAGAAAGAACAGGAAATCGTTAATATCGCAGGAGTGAAGATAGGCGGACAACCAGGAGAACTCCCGACCGTGCTTGCAGGAACTATTTTTTATAATAAACATGAAATAGTGGAGGACGCTGCAAAAGGCATTTTTGATCACGCTGCTGCCGAAAAACTAGTAAATCTGCAGGAAACAAGTGCGGAAGAAACAGGAAACCCGTATATTATTCATATCTTCGGTACTACATCTGAAAGTATTATCCGTTATATTGATTTTGTAGAGGAAATTTCAGAAGCTCCTTTTCTTATAGATTCCCCCGAAGGGACCGTGCGCTCCCACGCTGCAGAATATGTCAGTGAAGTAGGGCTTGCAGACAAAGCGATTTATAATTCCATAAATTTGAGCATAAATGCTTCGGAAATCGAAGCTCTTGCATTATCCGATATTGATAGCTCGATTATCCTTGGCTTCAATGCAACGGATTCATCCCTTCAGGGTAGGATGGAACTACTGGAAAACGGGGCAGGCCTTCTGGAAGAGGGATTACTTTCTATTGCAGACAGGTGTGGAATAGTTAACAAGCTTATAGATCCGAGCATTACCCCTATGGGAAATGGAGCAGGCATAGCTCTCAGGATGACGATTACCGCAAAAGCAAAATGGGGACACCCGACAGGTTCGGGAATCCATAATGCACCTTCGTCTTGGAATTGGCTGAACCAGAAGAGAGAAAAAGATCCTGTACTTTACAAAATCTGCGATGTAGGTTCAACCTGCTTGCAACAGGCAGCAGCCGGAGATTTTATTCTTTATGGACCTATTGAGTATGCTCCTTATGTATTTCCTATGGCTGCCATGAGCGATATAATGATTTCTGAGGCTGTAGCTGACCTTGACATAGAGCCTGCTTCCCGGCATCCTGTAAACTTGCTTGTATAATTTACCGCCCAAGTCCAAGGCCTTTTTAAAAGAAACTTGATCTCAAACCTTTTCTCAAAAGGTTTGATCGAAAACTAGCAGTGGCGTGGTTACAAACCTCTTCAAAGAGAAATCTTGACCAAAAAAGGCTTGGATAAGAATAAAAAGAGGAAGGATAAGACCCTCCATATATAAAATTTTTAAATAACCATCGGAAACTCAGTCCACTATTCCGCCCGTATTTGCAGAGTGAACGGAACGCTGGTACCTGGCAAGGTAGCCTGTGATTTCAGTTTTAGGAGGGACAAAGGCAGCTTTCCGCTGTTTAAGCTCTTCTTCTGAGACCTTAAGATTTAGAATTCTTTCAGGAATATTGATTTCGATCAGATCTCCGTCTTTTACAAGAGCAATAGGTCCTCCTTCACTGGCTTCGGGAGAGACATGGCCTATACATGGCCCACGAGTGCCTCCAGAAAAACGTCCGTCAGTTATCAGAGCTACCGACTCTAAAAGTCCCATGCCTCCGATTGCAGCTGTAGCTGCAAGCATTTCCCTCATACCAGGGCCACCTTTAGGACCTTCGTATCTTATAATTACAACATCTCCAGGCTTGACATTGCCTGCAAGAATACTTTCCATAGCATCTTCTTCACAGTCATAAACCCTGGCAGGGCCTGTATGGATGCGCATTTTCGGATCAACGGCTGCTTGTTTTACAACCGAACCGTCCGGGGCAAGGCTGCCTTTAAGGACTGCAATTCCTCCCTCTGCATGGATAGGCGCTTCGAGAGTTGCAATTATCTCTTTATTGAGTTTTGGATTAATAATCTCAAATTCGTTCAGGTTTTCCCCAATAGTTTTGCCATTCACTGTAATCTGTTCCAGATGGAGTTTAGAGGAAAGTCTCTGCATAATTGCCTGAACTCCGCCCGCTCTGTCAAAGTGTAGCATGAAATTCGGACCTCCAGGCCGCAGGGAAATCAGATGAGGCGTTGTCCTGCTCAACTCATCAAATTTCTCAAGAGGAAGATTGAGTCCAAATTCATGGGCAAGGGCAGGAAGGTGCAGAGTGGTGTTTGTGCTTCCTCCAACGGCCATATCCACCATAATAGCATTCTCAAAAGATTTGAAAGTGACAATTTTTCTGGGAGTTAGGTTCTCTTTAACCATCTCAACTATGCGTTCACCGGATTCCTTAGCAATACGGACCTTTTTTGCATCCACTGCATGGGCAGTTGCACAGCCAGGAAGACTCAGACCAAGGGCTTCGGTTATGCAGGCCATAGTGTTTGCGGTAAACATCCCTGCACAGGATCCAGCTCCTGCACAGGAAAGATTTTCAAGCCTTTTAAGATCAGCTTCTGAGAGTTTGCCTGCGCTGTAAGCACCCACCCCTTCGAATACTGAAATCAGGTCCGTATACTTGTCATCCACGTAACCTGGAAGCATAGGCCCTCCTGTTACGACAATTGCAGGGATATTAAGTCTGCCTGCTGCCATAAGGTGACCTGGCACTATCTTGTCACATGTGGGGATAAGGACAATGCCGTCAAACTGATGGGCTTTAACCATAATTTCTATTGTATCCTCAATAACCTCTCTGCTTGGGAGTGAATATTTCATACCCTCGTGTCCCATTGCGATTCCGTCGCAGACTCCTATAGTATGGAATTCAAAAGGAACTCCTCCAGCATTCCTGATTCCGGCTTTTACGGCTTCAGCAAGTTTATTCAGATGAATATGGCCAGGAATTATATCATTCCACGAATTGACGACTGCGATGAATGGTTTCCTCATCTCGGAATCTGTGACCCCTGTTGCTTTCAGAAGTGAACGATTTGGAGCACGTTCCGGTCCTTCTTTGATAATAGCACTTCTCATTACAAGTCTCCTTAAATTTCATGATGAGTGTCAAGTATAATATGTTATATATTGATAAATGTAGACAGGAATTAAGTATAATATACATATAATGAATAGATAGAAAAAAAACCTTATAGTATAAACAGGTTGGGGAAGAAAAGCTATAAAAAAGGAAGGAGGATATACTGAAAATTTGGGAGAAAAAGGACAGGAAGGCTGGCTAAAAAAAACAGTTGATGAAACTAATTGTAATGAAGCTGGAACATAAAGCTGCCCTAGAAATTATGAATAAAGGCTCATGAAAAAGAAACTTAATTTTGCGTATATAAACAAGATCCGGATAAAAATTCATGTTTGAAGCCATAAATGCTTCCATTGTTTGTACAAAAAGGCAATTTAATATAAAAGTATCCAAATACTTATATAATCAATCCGAGGTTTGAATCAATAGCATAGTGAACGGGCCTGTTCTGGACCGCATCTACAAGATCACACCCAAACAAACAAACTACAAAATTAACCATGACAGGATTATACCCGTTCACATTTATTCAATTTATTTAAACATTTTTTAACGATTTTCATCTAATAAGTTTTTGGGGCCGCCGTCATATCTCCAGAACCAGGAAATATTATCCCTGGATAATACAAATTTTTTTGTGTATTGCTGAAATCTTGAGCTTTATTTTTCTAATTCCTTACCTCCGAAAAAATGGGTATTAGATCTTGTTACAAAATTGAATATTAAATAGAGTAAGAAGGTTCTTGATATTGGCTGTGGTGATGGTAAGCTCAGTTCTGAAATAGCAAGGAAACCACCTGAAAGCTTTATTCTAAAAGTAAATCTTTCCAAATTAATGACTACTTTTGATAAGGATCCGGTTCTTTAGAGAACTTTCCAAATTTTGTCTTTGTGAAGATGGATGCAACAAACTTTTCTGTTAATTCTGAATTTAATGTTTTATCTTCCAACGCTACCCTTTACTGGACAAATAAATTTATTCTGCAAGGTATTTAGAAAAGTCTCAACCAGGAGGAACATTATTTGTGCGTTTTTTAATATTTATATTAACTCCTTATAACCTTTAAGCAGGAAAGAATACTGTACCTTGTTTTTATTATTTTCCTTAATCAGCCCTCTTGAGCGCAAGCGTTGTTCCGCAACCGTTGCGCCGGTTTATCACGCCTATAGGGTTTGGGGATAAGATCTTCAAGTTCAAACGTTGCCATGTTTTCGCTCAAGTCTTTTTTGAAAAGGCTTGTGATCACGCCGATAGGGTCTAGGAATAAGGTTCTCAAAAATCCAAGCGTTGTCAGGGTTTTCACTCAAGCCTTTTGGGAAAAGGCTTGGTTCAGAACATAAGGACTTGTCTGCCAAGTCCTTTATCGATAGCTCTCTCATAAGCCAGGTGCGCGCTTGCAACGTCCTGAATGGCAAGACCTGTTGAGTCGAAGATCGTAATTTCGTCTTCACTTGTCCTACCGGGTCTTAGGCCGGCAATCACTTCGCCGAGCTGGGCATGAATATCATTTTCTGAAATATAGTGCTTGGAGAGGGGAACATTTACTTCTCCAGAATGGAGTGCCTGGACGATATCATCAACAATTATCTTGGATCGAATTAAAAGTTCAGGGTCAAGTTCTTCTTTTCCTATCGCATCAGCTCCTATAGCGTTTATATGAGTACCTTCTTTGATCCATTGGGCTTTTACGATAGGTTTTCTGGTAGGAGTGGTCGTGACAAGGATATCGCAGTCACATACCTTCTCAATGCTTTCTTCATAAAGGATTTCACATGGAGTTTTTTCTGCCATTTCCCGGATAAACTGTTCAGAGCTCTCTTTTGTCCTGGAGGTGATTTTTACCATTTCGGGCTTAAAAACTTCGCAGAGAGCTTCAAGCTGGGTTTTTGCCTGGTTTCCGGCCCCAACTAGGCCTATAATCTTCGAATCCTTCCTTGCAAGGTATTTTGCGGCAATTCCTCCTGCGGCTCCGGTCCGAATATCGGTCAGGTAGGTTCCATCCATAATTGCTACAGGAGCACCGGTTTCCGGAGAAATAAGGACAATAAGCGCCATTACTGTAGGAAGTCCTCGAGCTGGGTTTCCGGGATGGACGTTTACAATTTTCACGCCAGTAATATTCTCTTCTTCAAGATATGCCGGCATTGTTCGTAAGTCCCCGTTATAGGCTGTATAGTAAAGGTAAGATTTGGGAGGCATCTGAACCCTGCCAAGCCCATGTTGCCTGAAAGCCCTCTCCACAACCTGCATATCAGAATTCATATCCATGACACTTTTTACTTCTTCCTGAGCCAGCCATAATACTTCCATAATATAACCCTCCAGCCGGAACCATGAGCTGGCTCACAGCTGAAAACCAAAATAGAATTGAACAGAACCGGAATAAAAATCAAAGAGGTAAACCAACGGCTTGAGATACACACTATCATTTTTATTTCCGCAAATAGGTATATATAACAATCTTCACTGATTTAAAGAACTCCCTTCCTAAAAGGAGACAATTATAATGAGAGATATGAATGTAATTTCAGCTGATTTTTCCAGCTCCTCTCAGGGAGAAGAATTACTCAAAGAAAAATTACTCAAGCCTGCGCGGGATATCCGGAGCATACTCCGATGGGGTTATCCCAAGGTTTCAACCATTCGTTTCGTGGCTGATCACTTTCAGCTTAGCTTAGAAGAACGGCATATTCTTACAAGAGTGATTATGCCCCCTGACAAGATAGTTTCTAGAATAAATAAAAAAGTTGCCTGTACTGACATAAAAGATAGAAACCTTCTCCTTGACGGATACAATGTACTGCTGAGTGTAGACGGCCTGCTAAAAAAAGAACCGATGTGGTTCTGTGATGACGGATACATAAGAGATACCCGCTACTATTTCAACAAGGCTAAACAGGCCGAAGATATAGAGGAAGCTCTTGAGGCGGTCCTCAGATTTCTTTCTGAAACAGGTCCAAAATCAGTTTTTTTTCTCCTTGACGCCCAGATCAGCCGGAGCGGAGAGCTTGCAGGTTTTATACGTCATAAACTGAAAGAATACGGAATATCAGGCGAGGCAAAAACCTCAAAGGTCGTGGATTACGAGCTGAAAGTGGAGGGGGGAAGTCTGGAGAATAATATAATTTTGGCAACTTCCGATGGAATTATTATAGATTCGGTTCTGGAGGTACTCGATATCCCTGCCTGCCTGATGGAAAAAATGGGAATTGAACCTGTCAGGCTATATTGATTTCGGTTAAAAGCGATAATACAAAAATAAGATCATGAGAAGGCATTAAAATCAGTCAAAAAAGTAAATGATAACTAAACCTCAGAATAAAAAATTAAAGGTTCAAAAAGGTAATATAAATATAGAGATTCAAAACGGTAATAGATAGTCTGTCCTCAAATTCTATTTTGTTTAGGATTGTAATTTAAAATTGGTGGGGATCGGGGTGACTAATCCCCGGATCTCCTCACGCTATATAGAAAAGAAACAGTTATTCAGGAATTATTTTTTCTTCTTTTCCTTTGCAAGCTTCTTTTTTGCGTCCTTGCTGCCTGCAGAAGCCAGCTTTTCTAGCTCTTCCACCTTTTCTCTCTTAGCGATCTTCTTCTTATCCAGATCTTTTTTAGACATTGCCATAATGAGTACCTTCATAGATTTTAGTGAAGTTACAATACCTGTACAGGCATTACTAATGTGAAATGCTTAACAGATATCGCATAATTTACCATTCTCAGTTTTAACAGTATTTATCAGTTTCCACCAAATATAAGCTTATTGATAAAGTGAGGGATTAACTGCAGTCCTTAAAAGTTTACATTTATCTAATACAGAATAAATAATTATGATAAAGGAAATTAAAGTTTACATATTCCCGTAAAATGACTTTTATCTCTTTATCGGCCTTCTTTTTCCTTTCTGTATTTGCACATTGCCGCAACGAGACCATTAAACGGCGGAGATGGCCTACCAGGTCTTGACCGGAATTCAGGATGGAATTGGGAACCAAAGAAAAAGCGCTTGCCAGGGATCTCGGCAATTTCCATCCTGTTTTTATTTTTGCCGGAAAAGAGAATACCATAAGACTCAAGTCTGTCCACAAACTCCGGATTAACCTCGTATCTGTGGCGGTGACGCTCTACAATGTAATTGGTTCCATAAATATTAGCAGCAATAGAGCCTTCTTTAAGGATGGCTTCATAATCTCCAAGACGCATGGTTCCGCCCATATCCGCAACACTGGTTTGCTCAGGCAGGAGATCAATCACAGGGTAAGGAGTATCTTCGTCAAATTCCGTGCTATTTGCCCTTTCAAGTTTAGCCACATTTCTGGCAAATTCGATGACTGCAAGCTGCATGCCTAGGCAGATTCCGAGGAATGGAATGTCGTTTTCCCTGGCAAACTTAATCGCCAGCATTTTGCCTTCAGTGCCGCGCTCTCCAAAACCGCCTGGAATAAGAATTCCATCATACTGTATTAGTTTCTCAATCTCAACAGGGTTTTCTTCTAGGATTTCGGCTTCAACCATATTGACTTCAACCCTGCATCCGTTATCAATTCCTCCGTGTTTGACAGCTTCAAGGATGCTGAGGTAGGAGTCCTCAAGATTCGTATATTTCCCGACAATTGCCAGTTTAACCGTATTGGTTGTGGATTTCATCCTTGCAACCATTTCTTTCCACGCACCATTTTTGACATTGGAATCCAGTTGCAGGTGTTTCATTAATTGGGTAGTTAATCCCTGCTCTTCTATCTCAAGAGGCACCTCATAGATATCATCGGCGTCATGAGCGCTTATAACCAGTTCCTGGGGCACATCACAAAAGAGAGCGATTTTCTCTTTGGCACTCTCCTGAAGAGGAGTTTTTGACCTCACAACGATCACTTCAGGGCTGAGACCAAGAGCCCGGAGTTCCTTTACAGAATGCTGGGAAGGCTTAGTTTTTTGCTCGCCTTGAAGGTCTTCCATAGCCAGGGTCACATGAATAAATACAATGTTTTCGGAAGGCTCTTCTCTGTGTATCTGGCGTACAGCCTCAAGGAAAGGCATGCTTTCAATGTCCCCAACAGTTCCTCCTATTTCAATAAGACAGATATCAGCTCCGCTCCGGGCTGCAACCTTCCTGATTCTACTTTTTATCTCATTTGTAACATGGGGAATAATCTGGACGGTTTTTCCGAGATAGTCTCCTCTCCTCTCTTTGGAAATTACTTCCTGGTAAATCTTGCCTGTAGTAAGATTATGGTCTCTGGTGAGTTCTGTATCAAGGAACCGCTCGTAATTTCCAAGATCCAGGTCAACTTCACCTCCGTCCTTGAGCACAAAGACTTCCCCATGCTGGTAGGGGCTCATGGTACCTGCATCAATATTGATGTAAGGGTCAATCTTAATAGCTGTAACTTTATAACCTTTGTTTTTAAGGTTTCTGCCAATGGATGCGATGGTAATGCCTTTTCCAAGCCCGCTCATCACCCCACCGGTAACTACGATATACTTCATGGATAAGCTTCCTCAATAGTTTTCCTAATAGTGGTTTTAGACTCAAAGGTATTATAAGAGTTAGACAGGAAAATAATAAACTAATAACTGTAAGAAATCTGTTATTAATTCTCTGGTCAGAACACAATATCAATATCGTTATGATATAAAAAATACTCTCTACTTCTAAAATGAAGCAGGTTTAAGTAAGAAGTGAAAATGAAAAATAGCCTTATTGAAAAAAAGAAGAATTATAAAAATACTAACATAAAGTGTAGGCGCCGAAAAAAAATGGGATGAGGGAGAAAAAAGTCAGAAAAGTATAATTTTCTCAAAATTTAGCTTTCATCTGCGATTTTTAGCAGGATATATATCATGCATATAACAAAAAGTATTGAAAACAAAAGCGACTGGGCAAAACTGACTTTAAACTGCAGACCTGATGGTAGCATAAAGTAGAGGAAGAATAAGCATATAAGTAGTAAAAAACCTCCAAAAGCTATGTTCAGAGGAAGTTTGTCATTCCCATTTGCATTGTTGTGGTTTTTTCTTCCTGTGAAATCCAGAGAGCTTGTCAAATTTCTACGGATAGAAAATGAAAGCCAGCCAAGTCCCTTTCCGGATTTTGGGCGAGAGATCCTCTTTATAGGTAATGTAATTGAGGGCCTTTGAGAACTCAATTTTTCATATTCATTTCCTATGTAAGACTCATCTTCTGATTGTGCCTGCGGCTGTGGGGTAATTTTCCCAAGTAGAACTGGAAAACCTTTCTTTCTTGAACCATACCCCGCTGTGATGTAAATCTGCCCTTCTGTAAGTATACTGCCTTCTTGCGGGATTCTTGCAACTACGGAAACATACTCTTTTTGAAGCACATATGGGTTATCCCTCAGGAAAGTGATCTGGCCTTTTAGTTCGTCACTCACTGAGAAATGGATATGAGTAGGGGACCCGTAGTTTGTGATAAGGATCTCAAATGTCTCTTCTTCGCCGGGAGAAAGAGAAATCTCGGCACTTTCCTTTTCAAATTCAATTGAGTTTATTTCCTGTCGGTTGAGGATAACATTCTGAAATATCTGTTGCAAGTTTAACCCTCATATCAGTTCCTGAGGTCAGGAGGAAGCAAATTAGGGATTCCCTCATCTATTGGATAGTGCTCTTTGCATACAGGGCAGTAGAGGGTTCCAGATATGACCTCTTCTTCATTTTCTTCAACAACGTTCAAAACCAGGTCTCCCTTACATATAGGGCAGGCCAGAATATCCATGAGATTTTTTTTCACTGAAATCCACCATTAAAGCCGCTTTTCCGAAAGAGAATAAAGGATTTTGCTTTTATTCGGATAACTAATTGCTTTTCTCACAGTCTGTAGTCATGTGAGTGTCAAATTTATCCTGCTATTTACCGTATTCAATTCATTCTCCTATTTTAATGTAATCGATATATAAAACAGGCACTCGTGATTTGACTTTTATTGGCTTTATTGAATGTTATTACTTTATATATAAACTAAAATATGGCATTTTCAAAAAAGCTTATAAAATAATAACAATTGATAATTTAAAGGATTTTTAGATTATCAAATATTTAAATTATACATAATTCAATCTCAAAACTCGAGAACCCAATATCAAGAGATAGAGTACGAGAATTAATCAGGCTGTTTACTTCAGGATAATAAGTTTAAAAATTAATTAACAGATTAAAAATCCTTATTCAAACCTAGAAACGAGAAAAGAAGGTCTGGATAGCTCAAAAAATATAAACAAAATTGTGGTATATGAAATGAAACAGGAAATAGATGAGAAAAGCATTGACCCTGCAACCCGATCCATGCTACAGAAAGCCGAGGAAGCAGGCATTGAGACTGCCTGGGACAGATATGAAAAGCAACTGCCTCAGTGCAGTTTTGGGCAACTTGGAGTTTGCTGCCGGAATTGCAATATGGGTCCCTGCAGGATAGATCCTTTTGGAGAAGGAGCTGATAAGGGAATTTGCGGTGCTACCGCAGATATTATAGTTGCAAGAAATCTCTTGAGAACGATTGCCGCAGGTGCCGCAGCTCACTCCGACCATGCAAGAGATGCAGTACTGACCTTTAAGAAAATGAGCGAAGGAGAGGCTGGAAGTTACAGGATAAGAGACGAAGCAAAACTGTTATCTCTTGCCTCAGAATATGGGATTCCTTCTGAGGGAAGAAGCCTGAAGGAAGTCGCATCCATACTCGCCGACACACTGCTTCAGGAGTTTGGGAAACAGGACGGACACCTCCTCTGTACCAGAAGAGCTCCCGAATCAAGGTTCAAACTCTGGGCTGAACTTGGAATAGAGCCCAGGGGAATTGACCGGGAAATTGTGGAATGTATGCACAGAACCCATATGGGTGTAGATAATAACGCGGTTCATATCCTGCTGCAAGGATTACGCACAGGGCTCTCGGATGGGTGGGGAGGCTCGATGATTGCCACTGACATACAGGATATACTCTTCGGAACTCCACAACCAAGAAAAAGTACTGTTAATCTTGGGGTACTATCCAAGGATAAAGTAAATGTAATCGTTCACGGACACGAACCTATTCTTTCTGAAATGATCGTAGAAGCGGCAGAAGATCCCGAGCTTCTTAAACTTGCACAGGAAAAGGGTGCAGCAGGTATTAACGTTGCCGGAATCTGTTGTACTGGCAACGAGACCTTGATGCGGCATGGGACTCCTATAGCAGGAACTTTTCTCCAGCAAGAATTGGCAGTAATTACAGGTGCTGTGGAAGCTATGGTTGTGGATGTTCAATGTATCATGCCTTCTCTTGGAGAACTCACAGGCTGCTACCACACAAAGTTTATATCTACATCTCCAAAGGCTGATTTCCCCAATACCTTAAGAATGGAATTCCATGAAGATAGAGCGTATGAAACCGCAAAAGAAATAGTAAGGACAGCCGTTGAAAATTTCCCTAACAGGATTCAGGAAAAAGTTACAATACCTGAAGAAAAGCAGGAGTGTATGGTCGGCTTCAGTGCCGAGGCCATTCTCAATGCTCTTGGAGGAAGCCCTGATCCTCTCATTGAGGCAATAAAAAGCGGGGCAGTTCGTGGAATAGGGGCTGTTGTCGGTTGCAATAATGTAAAAATAATGCATAATTATGGGCATGTTAATCTCGTTAAAGAACTGATCAAAAACAACGTGCTTGTGGTTACAACCGGCTGCAATGCAATTGCATGTGCCGAAGCAGGACTGCTTTTGCCAGAAGCTTCCGAACTTGCAGGCGATGGGCTGAAAGCCGTCTGTAAAGCTCTGGGTATACCACCAGTTCTGCACATGGGCTCCTGTGTTGATATCAGCCGTATTCTCGTGCTTTCGTCCGCGCTTGCTAAACGCTTGGGTGTAGACATAAGCGATCTTCCAGCAGCAGGAGCAGCCCCTGAATGGATGAGTGAAAAAGCAGTCAGTATCGGGGCTTATGTGGTTTCATCAGGCGTATTTACCGTACTCGGTACTGTTCCGGCTGTTCTTGGAAGTCAGGCTGTTACGTCCCTTCTGACAGGAGGCTTGAACAGCGTTGTCGGAGCAAGCTTTGCGGTTGAGCCTGATCCCTTCAAAGCCGCTGATCTGATGCTTGAGCACATTGACGGAAAAAGGAAGGCATTGGGCTTGAACTAAGAGAGATGATTATATGAAAGACTTAACAATTCGGCCCGAACGCTGCCTGGGTTGCCGCTCATGTGAGATTGCCTGTGCCGTTGCACATTCCGAGAGTAAGAATCTCTTTTCGGCTATAGGAGAAAAACCAGCTCCGAGAAAACGAATCTGCCTGGAGCATATTCCTGACCTTGTAGTTTCTCTTCCCATTACTTGTCGCCACTGTAAAGATGCTCCATGTGTTTCGGTTTGCCCTACAAAAGCTCTCTTCCAAGATGAAACTACCAGCATGGTAAGTCATAACCCCGAACGCTGCGTAGATTGTTGGAACTGTTCTACAGTATGTTCCCGCTTTGTTTCGTTATATAATATGATTCTCGTCATGGGCTGCTGGACCAGTTCCATGAACTGCAATCATATGGTCATTAACAGGCAGGCTGAAGCAGGGATAAAATGTAACCTTTGTGAAGGTAGAGATTTACCAGCCTGCGTTGAGGCTTGCCCGACCCATGCTCTTATTTTTTCCGAGGTGAATGAGATATAAAGAATACATAAAGAATAAGCATATATAGACTGTGACGGGAACCCTCAAGTAAACAGAATAGCGATGGCGGATTAAGTTGCAAGCAAATAGGTTTCATCCACGTCACCGCTTCCTTCTTTAATGATAGTATAATAGAGAATGTTGTCATACTAACATATGGTAGTTACATATATAGAATTTAAAAAGAAAATTGGGAGTCAGGTATGATGAATAATATTTACAGGAAGATAATGATTGCAACCGACTGTTCGGAATCTGTCAGAAGGGCAGTCGAAACAGCAGTTGAAATCGCAAAAATAAGCGGAGCAAAACTATATGCTGTGTATGTAATTCCCTATCAAGGGATTTTAGTGCCTTATCCCAATGATATAGGATGGGAAAAAGCCACTCTTGAATACTTCAGGACCGAAGGTCGGGAAGCAACTGCTTATGTTGAAAACTCCGGAAAAGCCTCAAATGTTGAGGTCGAATCTGTAATCTTAGAAGGAAGCCCTGCGAGTGAAATTATCGATTTTGCAGAAAAAAGCGATATTGACCTTATCGTTATGGGTACGCTCGGAAGAACCGGAATCCAGAGGTTTCTGTTAGGAAGCGTGGCCGAAAATGTGGTAAGACACTCAAAAAAAGCGGTACTTGTAGTAAGGGGATAAACTGGATAAAAAGTCAAAAATATATAAACGTTATAATTTTTAGAAATATACATTATCAGAATCACATTTTTTACAATAAAGGTTATTCTAAAGAATTAGAAGACTTGAACTAGAAAGAAAGTAAAATGGAGATAAAATAGATAAAAATTACTTGTATAAACATAAGAAAGATATAAAAAACACATTAGTGAACGGGGGTTTTTGGAGGAGGTTAAAATATGTTGGGTATAATTATTGTCAATAATATTTGATTTTGAGCTTTACCCGTTCACTAACCCCTTCTGACGATTAAGCTATATATAAGTGTTTTGATGTGTGAAAATGTAAATGCCGTTTTGTACCAGAATCTTTAGGAGCGTATTGTTATTTAGGGACTGTTTGTCCATAAATGGATAAATAAAATAATATTTAAGTAATATTATTTTATTTGTTTCAGATTAAAACTGTGGATAATCTTAACCAATAGATAAAATCAAACATGGTAATAAAGTAATTTATATAAGGACTATATATCAATATTAAAATTGGAGATTTTTTTAGCTGGTGTAAACAAATATAGAATATCCCTGCACAAAAAAGTCTTCAGAAGTATATTAAAGTTTTAGATGAGGGATTTTTCAATACGATCCAGACGTTTAATGCGAAAATTATAATGTAATAAATAGCATAAATACATATAAATGTATAAATTTTTCAGTGTTAAAATTGGGGGATCTTAATTTGGAAGGCAAAAATTACCAAAAGATAATGATTGCAACCGACGGTTCTAAACAGGTGGATAAGGCAATTAAGGCTGGAATTGAGCTTGCTAAGCTTACTGGAGCAAGGCTCTATGCCATATACGTGATTTCCCCTTCAGGCTATTCTCCTAGAGATTTTGGGTGGCAAGAGTCATTGAGAGAACTTCTTGAGGCTGAAGCGAAAAAAGCTGTTAGTTCTGTTGAAGATATGGGAAAAATTTCAGGCATTGAGGTAGAATCTGTAATTCTTGAAGGGCACCCTGCAGACGAAATTCTGAAGTTTGCAGAACAGGAAGGTATGGACTTCATAGTTATGGGAACACTTGGAAGAACTGGGATTGAAAGATTTCTACTTGGGAGTATAGCTGAAAATGTTGTAAGGCATTCCAAAATTCCTGTAATGGTCGTAAAAGGCGAAACTGAAAAATGAAAAATTTTGTACGTTGTTAAAATGAATTGTTTTGCTGAGAACTATAGTTCGTCTTGAAAATGGTTAGAAAGATCAGGAAAAACAGAGAAGGAATAACTATGCACTCACGTTTTGCTTAAATCTAAAACATATGTTCCAATAATTTCACATTGTAGGAATAATCGGTAACAGGAAAAATATGAAAAACAAAAAATTAATGCAGACAGTGGATTAAGAAAAAATAAATGTAATTTTTTTAGAGTTTTTTCTAACCACAAAGTATCCTGCTATAATTATGAAAAGCGGTAAAGAAATTGTCATAATTATTCTGGCTACTCTCATTGGATTATTTATCAGACCGTCCCGAGCTCCAATATTTTTCAAAGTTTCCTGTATTTGATCTTCACCCAAAATTTCGTCTTTGTTTCCATTCTGTACGGTATATTCCGTTATTGCGAAAGAGGAAAAGCCAGGAGTTTTAGATTCGAAATATGCATAATTATTATCTTCTCCGACCTTTTTCGTATAGAGAGGTTCCCAATCATTATTATACCACTGGAGGGTTATCAGAGATTCATTGACATTGTTCTCTTTAATCCATGCCTTTTCAACTTTAAACCCAACTAATCCATTTTTAAGGGAAGTCGGAAGTCCTGCTCCTTTATCCCCTATCCAGACATTAACATATTTGTACAGTCTTCCGAGTGGATTTTTTGAAACGAAGATAGACTTGTTCTTAAGTTCTTCTACAGTTGTTGTTGTCTTCAGAAATGTTCTTTCTGCATCAAATTCAACGTATGTAATGCATGTATTGTTTTCCTTAAAATCATACCTTACATGGTTACCATTTACTATATTCCTGGTAGTTAGCTCTTTGGCAATTACATTACTAGCTGGTTCTTTATAATAAAACTCAATCCCTGAGGTGTTAGAAGAAGAACTAGAATTCTTACTTCCTCCACTTCCTTCAGTACTTGAATTTACATTACTTGAATTTGCAGTACTTGAATTTACATTACTTGAGTTTACATTACTTGAGTTTACATTACTTGAGTTTACATTACTTGAATTTACATTACTTGAATTTACATTACTTGAATTTACATTACTTGAATTTACATTACTTGAATTTGCAGTACTTGAATTTGCAGTACTTGAATTTACATTACTTGAATTTGCAGTACTTGAATTTGCAGTACTTGAATTTACATTACTTGAATTTACATTACTTGAATTTACATTGCTTGAATTTACATTATTTAAGCTATCATTACTTAAATTTCCAGAATTTGAATTCTCATTACTTAAACTTACAGTATCTGAATATCCACTATCTGAATATCCATTATTTGAATATCCACTATCTGAATATTCTCTATATCCCAGGTGTCCATTTAAAGCAGATGCCATACTGGGTATTGTTCCAAAAATTATTAGTGTTATTGTTAATAACGGAATTATATAAGTCAGTGACTTGGCTTTCGTTTTTATCAGCCTCCGACTCCACATCCATATACAGAAACGTCTGATACAAAAAATTAATTTAGAACTTACGCATTTGAGGTACAAAACCAAATGCATGAGATGGTGTAGTCAAATTTCTTTTTATACAGTTGTGGTCTATTATTTAGTTTTCAGTTCAACTGCTTAAGTCCTATATAGGATTTATGCACTTGGTGTAAAAATCAAGGAACTCTATAATCCAGAGATACATATACCGATAAAACATCTTTAAATGATTAGAGGTAGAAAAAGACGGTTCAAAAAAGGCACTACCAATTTAGAACTTGTGTACTTATTATAATATTCTTCTCTAGTTTGATTTTTGTGAGCTCTTAGAATGAGCTAGTATACATGTGACAAAATTCTGACAACACATCTAAGTGATTACAGATTGTTTTTGGAGGCTTCTTGATTTTAATTTTCTCGATGTAGTATTTAATAAAATAAAATTGCCATTCAGTACCTTGTGCTCTATATCATCCAATTTTCTGTCTATATTAGACAGTTCACCAATTTCTCCATGATCTAATTGGGTGATTTTGGCTTATAAGGACTGATCTGGCGTGACTTTAACCTATCACACTTATATCCGAGACTCGAATAGAAGGTGTGATTATTCCTCCTACTTTCCTGACATCGAAGCCTGCTCCTGTGATCTGTTTTAATAGATCGAAAGCATTGCCCGAAATCATAAGGGATTTTATGGGTTTGTCAAGGGCTCCATCTTTAATTGTAAAGGCATTTCTGGCTTCTACAGAAAAGTCTCCTGAAATTGAGTTGGCCGTGTGGGCGCCAATAACTGTATTTACAAAAACTCCTGACTGCGTATCAGCAATAACATCCGTCTGAGGATAATCGATAATAAAGTTTCTGAGCCCTACATAAGGAGCACTTGTATAAGAAGACCTTGAGCCATTTCCTGTACTCTTTACGCCTGCTTTTCCTGCGGTATAACTGTCATAGAGATAAGTTTCAAGCACACCTTTCTCAATTACAGTGGTACGTTGCGAAGGAACACCCTCGTCATCCGAAACAGAAGTCTCGATTCCTGCTTCAATAAGGCCATCATCGTATATATTGAGTTCCGGAACTGCTAGTTCTTCCCCGAGTTTTCCGATCAAACCAGATCTTCCCTTCTGGACGTTATCAGCATCAATGGAAGGAGCAAGAGCTTCCTCAATAATGTCTGAGAAGGCAAACGGATGAAAAATCACATTAGTCTTTTGAGGTTCGATCTTTATTCCACCGTTAGACTTCAGGGCAAGCTCGGCTGCGTTCTTTCCGAGTGCAAAGAAATCAATATCAAGAGAACGGGAAACTGCGAAGTCATAGGCTGTAGAAGTTTGCCCGTTTACAGTAATAACATCCACAAAACCGGAAATCGCTGTAGATTCTTCTTCAATTTCTATGCCATTGGTGTTCAGAATCAGTTGTTTGCCCTTTGCCCGGGTAAAACCTCCAGACGTTGGGAGCGTGCCTGGGACTTCCTTTGTACCTTCAACAAGTGCAAGAGCAGACTCAATACAAGCTTCGAGTTCCATAGTCTCGACTTTTTTGTCGAAGATACCCGAGACAGTGGGATATTTTTCGTTAGAAGGAAGATTTACCCAATCTGGATCACTTTCCCTCACCTTTGCTTCGGTAACCGCAATCTCAACAGCATTTTCTATTTGCGCTGCCGAATTTGTACTGGCAAAACCAACGGCACCGTTTACTATAGCCCGAATTCCTATGCCTTCCGAGAAACGATCCTTAGCGTGTTCGATGTCGTCTTTTTTAAAATTCACGCCTGTTGAGTGATTTGCTGCGTAATAGATTTCAGCTTCATCTGCCCCTGCTTTTTCTGCAAGTTTGAGGGCTTTCCTTGCAAGCTCATACATTTTCAGGCACCTCCTACAAGGGCTTTTGAGATAGCAAGGTGAGGAGAACCGTCTGATACGGGTACGAGCTGCCCAGCTTTCCCGCATCTGCCTGCAGTCATTTTCAAATCATTACCCACAAGAGCCACGTGATTGAGAATCTCAAGAGTTTTACCAGAGAGAGAAACATCCCTTATGAGTTCAGTGAGTTCTCCGTTCCTTATCAAGTACCCTTTTTCGGCATTGAACTGGAAAATTCCTTCTCCGGTATTCACCTGTCCTCCTCTGGATCCTATGAGATACATTCCATCTTTTATCTCTTCAAGCATCTCTTCAAACTTAGAATCCCCGTTATCTATGAAAGTATTGCTCATCCTGACAACGGGCATGGAATAGCCCTGAGCCCTGCAGTTCCCTGGAGTTCCCCCAAGTTTTGCTGCAGTTTCCCTGGAGTGCAAATAAGAATTAAAGACTCCATTCTTGATTATTTCTGTCCTTCTTGATTGTGACCCTTCAGCATCAAAAGGATAGTATCCAAACTCATGAAGGGTAGGGTCATCGATGATCGTAATAAGAGGAGATGCAATCTGTTCTCCTATCCTGTTTTCAAGGATTGAGTCTCCTTCAAGGACGAGATCAGCCTCGGATGCGTGCCCAACAGCTTCATGGGCAAAGACGCCAGCCAACTCCTGATCAAGAATCACGGGCATTTCTCCTCCCTTAGGAGTTTTCGCATTGAGGAGTTCTATTGCAGTATTTCCTGCCTTGCTAGCAAGTTCCAGAACATTTTCGTTCTCGAAAAGCTCGTACCCGTACCCAAAGCGGCTTTCTCTCCCTGCCTGATATACACCATTCTCCGAGGCAACTGCAGAGACTGCAAAACCGACATTTTGAAGCTCATAAGCACATTCGATACCATCGGAACTCTTGTACTCAACCTTAAACTCAGATTCCAGGTACATTACTTTGGTACTGTTGATGCCCTTTACTTTTGCACTGGTTTCTATGTTTTTTAAAAGGTCAACTTTTTCCTCAATAGAGACATCCCTTGGGTCAATTTTGATTTCAGGAAGATTTTTTACTTCTGGAGAATTTATAGTCGCAAGTTCGACGTTTTCCTTTGGGGTATTGGCATTCATAGAAAAAGCAAGTTTTGAGGCGGCTTCAACACCCTTTTTAAGGTCGATATCTCCTTCCACAGAAGTATAGCCCCATGAACCTCCACAAAGGGCCCTTAAACCGGCCCCCCGTGTAAAGTTTTGGGATATTTCTTCGATCTTTCCGTTATCCAGGATAATAGAGGTGGAACTGCCCTCAATTACCCTGCAGTCATAAAATTTAATGTCCTGCATAATATCTATCATAGTCAGTTCCTGCACCCAAAAAGATTCTTAGCTTGTACGGAAGCGGGTGAAACCTCAGGAATATCGAAGTTGAGCTTTGTAAGGCTTCGAAGTTTTTCGATAATTGAGTTCTTTCTCGGACCCACAAGGCTGTGTTCCATTACTTCCGCAATAGAGGAGACAGGAATGATTTGAATTTTTTCCCTGTATGCCTTTTCGATAAGGACATCTGCCTCGTTTGCCTTCGGGATAATGACTTTCTTAATGCCGGCCCGAGCCGCAGCCTCTATTTTATAGGTAACTCCGCCTACAGGTAGGACATCTCCTCTGACTGAAAGGGAACCTGTCATTGCTACAGTCTGGTCCACAGGAATCTTTTCAATGGCAGATATGACAGCTGTTGCAATAGAAACTGATGCACTGTCTCCTTCCACACCTTCGTAGGTCCCTACAAACTGGATATGGACGTCATGTCTGGATATATCTGTACCTGTCATGTTCTTAATCACGGCAGAGACATTTAGCACTGCTTCCTTTGCAATCGTCTTAAGCTTACCTGTTGCTATAATACGCCCTTCGGCTCCGGAAAGTGCCGGGGTGACTTCGGAGACTATGGGAAGTACAATTCCGGAATCTCCACCCATGACTGCAAGCCCGTTGACCCTGCCAACAGCAGAACCATTTTTTATGAAGGATTCGTATTCCTTACGATGATCCAAGTAACTGTCTGCAAGCTGCTGTTCGATAGACCTTGCAATCTTCTTTGCCGCAAGTACATGTTCTGCGGTTGTTAATTGAGCACCTTCGGAATGGGCAATGTCTCCTGCCACGCGTACAAGTCCACCAAGGTCACGAAGTTTCAGGGTAAGGTGCCCTTTCCGACCTGCTCTTCTTCTGGCTTCCCTGATCACTTCTTCCACTGCATCTTCATCGAAGTGAGGGATATGCCCATCCCTAACGACTTCCTGGGCAACGAAACGAACCATTTTCTTACGGTTCTCAGGAGTGTCTTCCATGGAATCCTGCATGTAGACTTCGTAACCGTAACCTTTTATTCTTGACCTAAGCGCAGGGTGCATCTTCTGCACGGCGTCGAGGTTTCCTGCAGAGACCATAATAAAGTCGCAGGGTACAGGTTCAGTTTTGACAAGAGCACCTGAACTTCTCTCAGACTGCCCGGTAATAGGGTATTCCTTTTCCTGAAGTGCAGTCAGGAGACTCTGCTGGGATTCTAGCCTGAGAGTGTTGATTTCGTCAATAAAGAGCACACCTTTGTGAGCTTTGTGGATATCTCCAGCCTCTACCCTGTCATGAGCAGGAGTTTCAAGCCCACCTGACTGGAATGGGTCGTGCCTTACATCACCAAGCAGAGCTCCTGCGTGAGCTCCAGTTGCATCGATGTAGGGTGCGTGCTCTTTGTCATAATTTGAAACCGCCAATTTCGGGATCATCATTTCTTCTTTAGGCAAGAACTGGCGGGTTAACATGAGAATCATAATGCCTGCGATAATTCCCCAGAGTAATTGACCAACAAAATAAGAGTAGATGATAATGCCCACAACAAAAAGCATCATGAGCATATTTCTAGCCTGGGCTTTCTTCCTGGCCTCCATCTTGTGAGCCATGACAATTTCTCTGCCCTTTCCGGCGGGAACCTCCCTTATTTTAGGGTTATTCAGGTCTTCCATGTTAGGATACACAAGGATATCCTTAAGCTCTTCTTTAGGAAGAAGTTCTGCCATTGCTTTTGCAAGCAAAGATTTCCCTGTTCCTGGGGTTCCTATCATCATGATGTGCCGTCTCTGACCAGCCGCTTTTTTTACGACTTCTACGGCATGTTCCTGACCCAGCACTTGGTCGATAAGAAGTTTGGGTACATCTATAGTAGAAGTATTTTCAAACGAAAAGCCGATGTCAACATCTTCATAAGTATCCTGATCGGACTCAGACTCGGCCTTAACTTGATTAGATTCAAGCTCAGTCATACCCCTACCGGACTCCTCCGTCTTCTGATCGGCCGCAGACTTGTCTACTTCCTGGATAGACTCGCCTATATTTTGAACAGGTTCGTCTATCTTCCCCGAAGACTCGTCTATGTTCTGATTATTATTATATACCATAGTTAGCTCACATATTCGAACGTTATTGAATAGACGTTACTGATCGATATATATACTTGACGTTTTAAAAAAATAACGTTTAGTGATGAGATGATTGGCAAAAGTAAATGTCACAATAATGAGTTTCTGAAGTTACTGTAACCTCATCCATACTTTGGCTACTTATATATACTTACCGTATATATAATTAACCTATTCCTATATATACAATATATAGAAACCTTTCGTCATATACTATTTGCTAGTTGCATATTTAACTTGAGACATCAATCGAAAATTAATTTTCAAATCAATGTCGAGATATTTTTAATCTTTTATGATAGCTCATCTATATATACATTGAGCATTGTTTGTGAATTTGAAAACAGTTCAAAACTGGCTTAGAAAGTTCAAGATTGTTTCATAGATAATTTAGAGATGGATTAGGGATAATTTAGAGAAATTTAGAGTCCTTTTAGGTTTTTTAAATTTGTTTTTAAATATTATAGCTTATTAAAGCTGATTCATACTTATTAAGAGCTATTTTAGACTATTCAGAGTTAACAGCTCGAATTAAGAATGAATTCAAAGCTGTGTCACTCATGTATCTGTAGACTGACATCGATAGCTATTTAAAAAACAGAAGGCTTTTTTCTTTTATGTCCAGAAGCAAGGTAAAAAATCTTCTCCTTCTGAAGCAAATTCACAGTGCTATAGCCCAGATAAAGAAAGGCAAAATGGATAAAGCCCTTGAAACCCTAGATAAAGCCGAAGACTCGGCAAGGAAAGCAGAAGCGACTGATACTCTCTATTATATTCTTTTTATGCGCGGTGGCATCTTTTTTACTGAATCGAAATATGATGAAGCCCTCGAAACCTATAAAAAAGCACTCGATGCAGGCTCAGAACTCCTGAAAGCCGATCCTGAAAATATCAACTACCTGCACTATATGGGCACAACCCTGAGCACTACCGGAAACCTTCTTAAAAAGAAAAGCGAAAATCCGCAAGCTGCCGAATATTATAGCCGTGCTCGCGAGATCTATGTAAACCTCTTGGCTAAAGACCCTGAAAATGCGGCCTTCCGAGCCTCTGCCGGCGAGAACCTGAACAACTATGCAGCTCTCCTTACGGATATGGACTCTTTTGAAGAAGCGTGCGAAGTCCTCAGACAAGCAATTGAGCTTTATGAAAAGCTTCTCGAAGAAAACCCCTACAACCCGGGCTATCAAGCCGAACTTTCAGTCGCGCTCAGTCTCCTCGGAAACTGCCTCATCCAGCAGGACTCGGAAAAATACAACACTGCAAAGCAAAGCCTTGAAAAAGCTCTCTCTATGCAGGAAAATCTTCTCACACAACAGCCTGAAAATGAGACTATTAAAGGAGCCATTGTTTTTACCCGGGAAAGGCTTGAAAAACTGGAAGCACTGGAAAAACCGGAAAAACTGGAAAAAACGTAAGTCAGAGATTCTCTTCTGAGAACAGCAACATATGTATATAAAGCAAAATCAGCAGGCCTGCAACGATCCCCGAGATAAACTGGAGAGTAAAGTATGAATAAATAACCAACACGAGCACGAAGAAGGTAATAAGAATGTTTACAATTCTGACTTTCCTCTTTATTTCGGGGTTTTGCGGAGTCCCGGCTTCTTTTTCATCCAAGGAACATTCCCTGAAGTAACTCCTTTCCCTTTTCATGAGGAAATAAAGTCTCATAATGAGAATATCAATAATTATACCCCAGAAAAGCTGGCCGATATAGAAGGTATAAAAGAGGAGAGCTGCGAGAAAGATACTTACAAGTATGAGGTATAGTTTCTCTCGTTTTCGAATTTCAGGAATCTCGATTCTACCC
>DASXVB010000062.1:0-27272 GCA_036504475.1 Methanosarcina sp. | reverse complement strand
AGAACGCTTGAGCCGGATGATAGGGAAATGTCCTGTCCGATTCTTAAGAGAGAAGGAGAAAACAATCTCTTGTGACTTATCCAACCAGAACTTTCGGTACACTGCCAACTTTTTATCTACTGATTAATTCTTCTTTTAATCTTCAGAGTATAACTTCTATTTTTATATATACTTTATATTGTATATTTAGTGCATATTATGATTACTAAATATTCTATTTATGTATATATTTCTCTATTGTCTATGACGAGAATATTTATATATCCGTTTTATAAATCTTATACTGTACATTTAGCAAGTAAATGTATATAGATACTATATAAATTAATAGTTGAGGAACGGAGAATAGGTAAAATGGCAAATAAATTAAAAGGGTATACACTCCTAACATTACTGGTAATAGGATTTGTGTTTCTGGAAATCGGATGTAGTGCGGGGACTCCTGTACAGGAGTCTACTCATGTGGCAGCACAGAACATTTCTGTGAAAGGTTCTGATACAATTCTGCCTCTTGCGCAGGCTGAAGCTAAAGGGTTCATGAAGGAAAACTCTGGAAAAATTATATCAGTTACTGGAGGCGGATCTACTGTCGGGATTAAAGCGCTCATTAACGGTCAGGTGAATATTGCTACATCTTCCAGAGAAATGACATCCCAAGAAATAAAAGCCGCTAAAGCAAAAGGAATTAATCCGGTGAAGCATGTCATTGCTTATGACGGCATTACAGTAATTGTAAACCCCGCAAATAATGTTTCTAAGCTTACCTTTAATCAGTTGCGTGGTATTTACAATGGGAGCATCAGTAACTGGAAACAAGTTGGTGGTAAGGACAAACCCATTTCCATAATCGCTAGGGAAAGCAGCTCCGGAACTTATGCAGACTTCCAGAAAGATGTCATGCACGGGGACAAATATCGGTCTGATGTCATCACCAAATCTACTACAAAGGAAGTAGTCACTGCGGTCTCTAAAAACTCCAATGCGATTGGGTACATTGGCTTTGCATATCTCGATAAAAGTACAAAGGCTTTAAGCCTGAATAATGGAAAAGGCTATGTGTATCCAACTGCCAAAAGTATCCTCAGTGGTTCATACCCACTTTCAAGACCTCTCAACTTCTATAATAATGGGAAATCTTCTTCAGACCTTACAAAGAAGTTCATTGACTTTGTGATGAGTGCAAAGGGACAAAAAATAGTGAGTAAAGTCGGGTTTGTTCCGGTAAAAAAGTAAATCGAGTAGGCTTATATATTTGAAGTACAAACTCAACCACATTAGACATCGCGGTTAATATGTTTTTATATAGTTGAAGTTTAAAACATGCTAATTTTTTAGCTCAACCGCGTAAGTCCTATGAAAAAAGGGCTTTGTAGAAAACCTATCTAAATCAGCTTCAAGAGGCTGAATATAAATATTTATAATGGGATGATCCATTAAGTTAATTAATAAAGATTAGTTATTTCTTAGGTTTTCTACAAAGCCAAAATTCTACCATAAGACTAAAATATACATGTACTCAAAAAATTAAGTTCGAATTTGCTGTAGAGGATTTCGATAAACCTCAATTTTTGGCAAGTAGTTTATAAATGGTTTATAAACAATTTGTTGAAATTGTAGGTTTATCGAAATCCTCTGTAATATATTGTATGTTACAAGTCAAGAGTTATGCCAACAATTTTTCTGTTTTCTGCTTCGTTGATGCATATATTTTAAGGCAAAAAATTATGTATTTTTTAGAAAAGAATGACTTTAGAATTGCAGTTTAAATTTTTTACGATTTTGTATTATAGTCTTTTTGACAGATTATCAACTTCAAATGTAGTAATTTTCAAATGCTGTTATTGATTTTTTGGATAGTCTTTGAGTAAAATAGCCGAAAGTACGCAAAAATACAAGAAATTAAATCAGAGACGATTGACAAAAATTCTAAACTGTTATCCTTAACAAAAAGTCTTATTTTTTTGATGTTTTTCAAGAGATAAATTATCATTGGATAGCTATATTGATTAAGATCCGCAGCAATTCAAGTATGAAGGAGGGGATTTTGTAGCATTTTTTGAATACATTGGGACAGTGAAGCCAGGCGATACTTTTAGGGACTGGCTCGTAAAGGTGCTTGGGGATAGAATACATAACAAAGGTTGTGAGGTTCGAATTTTTAAGCTGAGTCATGCATCACATAGAATCTGTAAATATGAGTTCAAAGGGGAAAAAATAACCGTCATAGCCAAATTTTTTGCAATACCTACAGGAATGATCAAAAAATACGATAGCTACAGTTTGATGAAGAAAGAATATGAGGATCTTAAAAAAGCCCGAAAGATGATCGATGTCCCGGAACCTATTGCAATAAATAAGGATTTTAATTGTGTTCTGGTCAGTAAATATATACCTGGAAAACCTTTGTTCTGGCACTTCAAGCACAGGAAAGAGCTTAAGGAAAAGTTAGAACTTTTAGCAGATATGCTTAGAAAGCTTCACGAAAATACGCAGACATATTATGATAAAGAAAATGAATTTTCAAAATTCCATTATGTTTTGAATCATCTTAAAATCAACCATCGTATGAAAAAAGAATATAAACGCCTGCTTGGAAAATGGTGGCACAGTTCCCTCTTGGACATAAAAAACGGCTGTATGATTCATAATGATTCTACTCCTGTAAACTTTGTATTCCATAAGGGAAGATCGTTTTTACTGGACTTTGAACTCTCATCCCGACACGGACATTTCGCATGTGATCTCGGGATACTTTGTGCTGAGCTTAAATACTATTTTGCGCGGAAGGGATCGAGCCAGAGAGCAGAGCCTTATATTCGCCATTTTCTGAAGCATTATAGCAGAGATGAAAAGGAATTCTGCAAAATAACTAGAGTTATTCCATTTTATATGGCTTATGGCCTGCTGAGAATTGCAATATTTAAGTCTAATACAAACTACAGGGACTATCCTCTGAGAGAAGCAAAGAGATGTCTGGAAGCAATAGAGAAAATGAGAGTAATATATACAGGTTCTTAATATCCTTATTGAACTGTTTCTTAATGTTTATCTCTGCTTTAATCAAAAGTGCACATAAACTGGAGTTACTAGAGATTCCATCGTTTCACAAAGAATGGAATTACGCCTTCAGAACCAAAGAATAAAAACAGTCAATGAACTTATTTTGTGACAATCCTAAGCAGTAAAAAGGAAGATTAAATGCAAAAATGCATCTGCAAGAAAATGTATAATTACTTACTCAAAGTCAACATTAGAAAATTTATTTACACTTGACTTTTTGAAACGTTAATCACACATATGGGGATTACGCATATCTCCATGCTTCATGGATATGAATTGCGTTTATTCCAAGACTTTGAGGCGGATATATATCGTTTTCCGGCGTGTCTCCGATAGAGAGCACTTCCCAGGGTTCAAGCCCGAGTCCATCAAGAGCCATCTTAAAGAGCCGAGTATCAGGTTTTTTGATACGGTGATCCGAAGACATAATTGTGAAATTAAAGCGATCATACAGGCCTAGAAAGCGCAGTTCCTGCTCCGTAAAAACTCTTTGGGCATTGGAAACAATACATTTTGGGACATTTCTGTATTTTTCAAGCAGCCGCAGGCTCTGAGGATAGGCCTCAAGTTTTCTTAAAGACGCGGTTCTGAAAACTTTGGCTGTTTCAATTCCAAGCCAATAGGGATCGATTTCTTTAAAGGCATTTTCTGCACAAATTTCCGCAAAAATCTCTTCGATACGGATATCCGGGTGCTGCTGACCTGAATTGCCTAGTCTGCCTATAATTTTCCACCTGTATTCTTCCCTGAGCCTGTCAGGCTCTATCCGCACTCCCTGGTAAAGTAGCCATCTGCTTACTCTTTCATTTGTTTCTCTACTTTTTTCATCGGTTTTAATATCAATAAGGGTTTTGTAACAATCAAAGATTAAGCCTTTTATTTTTCCGTTTTGGAGCATAGGAATTCTCCTTTTATTAGATCTTTTTATGGATTTGGGGTTTTCTATAGTAGATTTGATTAATCTTAATATTAATCTTTAAGCATATATCTATTTTGGAAATACCCTTATTACATACAAATATCAACATATAGTTTTTTATTTCTATATAGTATTTATAATGCTAATTTGAAACCGAAACAGTAGAAATGGTAGAGACCTAACTTGGTTTATTGGTTTCATGATATAACGAAACCAGCGTGATATGAAACCAGCGTGATATAAAAGTCCAATCATAAAATGTATGACATACCAAAGCTTATCTCTTAAGTGTTCATCAGAATTCAGGACCTTCTTTTGGTTTTATGTAAATTTGTAAGTCTAATCAAGAAGTTAGTCGTCGATTTTGCTTTATGTAAGTTCCAAATTGGAAAATTTCTGTGAAAATTGAACCAAACAAGAATAAATTAAAAAGACTTCAAAACGACAATGTAATATATTTTTAAAGTGGAGCTAAAATGTAGTTTTGTCCATGAATTGTAATTAAGTCTGATAAAGATAAGTAAATCGCCTTTTTTGCCTTGATTTGAGAGCCGCCTTTCTACTTTAGTTTTTCAATAACTGATTCATGATCATTAAACTTTTAAACCCAAGATCTAACTTTACTTTTTCGGCTTTGTAGAAAATCTCTCTAAACCAGCTTCAAGAAGCTGAAATTAAATATGTAAAAAGAGATTACGTCATTCAGTTCAAATAAATGGAGATTAGTCACTTCTGGGGATTTCTACAAAGCCATTATTTTATAAAAATCAAAAATGAAATTTAAAGCTTTGTAATGCTTTACTTCCTAGCCTGAAAGATCATTACAGTTTAAATTATGTTTAACTAGATATTTTATCAGTTAAAAATTAAATATAAGTCTTTTAAGGAAAATCGTGCCCGCTAATCTTGATACAGTCCTTAGTACTAGAATAAGCTTACCGTCTAAGGTCTTTTTCTACATACCTGAATTCTTAAGTCTCATGATTCTTTTGGAAGCTCATATTTCCTATTTTTAACCTTAATTTGGAAGAAGTTGTTAATTTGTAAAGTGATTTTTTACAAAAAACACTTTGCATCGGCATAGAATTTTTTGTAAGAATGAATAGATCAAAAATCAAAGAAAGTAGTATATAAACTACAGTTGTAGAGAAAAAACATAAGCATGTGGCTTGTCGCCGGGGATATGGCTCGCTGGCCTCACCCTTTCTACGGAGGCGAGCTATACTGGCGGTTGAGCACTGGGGAAATGCTGTTGAGCAGACAAGAACGGCCGCGCATAACATGGTGAATGCTCCGACAGATCTCTGGGCATACAAAACCCTGCCCGCTTTCTTGCCCCGTCAGTTTAGCGTCAAGATGAAGACAGTCGGCCTTCCAAGCTTCGCCGATGAGGTTGTGCTTGCACAGGGTTCGATCGCAGAACGCAGGTTCGTCGCAGCTTATGGCTACAAAGGTAGAATTATCGCAGCACTCACCGTAAATATGGCCCGCTGGCTTCTTGCTTACAGGGCAATGATAGTCGTGCTAATTCCTATTTTATGGCGCTACTGGAGTGAGTCTTATAGCTGCACTGTCTGTTCCAGAAAAAGACAAAGCCACAGTAAATTCTGTTACTGTCAACGTATTCTGTTACTATCAACGTCAGCAGCTTTTGTATATAAAGAAAATCTTAATTGCATAGGCATAGAACAGAAATTTAATTAATTGAAAGCGTAATTTGTCAGGAAGAAATAGTAATTCATAAATTAAACAAACATCGATAGAATGCTTCTGAAACATTTTCTTATTTTTTTACATAATTTTTTGAGATTGTCTCATTATTCTAAGCGCTAATTCCCTTAGCTAGTCTCTTATTAGTCTCTTATATATCAATCGGCGATTAGGGCATTGTCCTGATAAGGAAAAGGTTTTATCTTTATTATATTAAGTCAGCTATCTTTTCAGAATACGATTACGCTTCTTCAGTAGGTCACCATTTTTCTTAAATTTCACAAAGCTTGCTGAATATTGTCATCTAAGGCGTAATATTTAAACTTCCTCCCTGATATTATAATAATAACACTTTGGAAATGATACTCTGGGGGAAGGATGTTCTGGGGTTATCGTGATTGGCTTTATTGAAAGCCTTGCAAAGTATGCAACCGAAGATCTGGTTTACTTGATCTGCATAAGACTTCATCATCTTCCACTTAAGTTAAGTAGACTGAAAATTTGATTGACTAAGTGAAATGAAAGGGTTGCACAGAGAGGTAATCTATGGATAGCACTATGGAAATTCAGGAGCCTGTGCCAGCAGTCCGCAGGAATGCCTGGCTAAAAGTTTTAACCACTGCAGCATTTTTCTACGTTCTCTTGCTGATGGCCTTACTGCTGACAAAGAACTCAAACCTGTTTCCCACTCTGGTAATGGTCGGCAGCTTTATGGTCCCTGTCGCCTATGTGGCTTTCATATACGAGCGCAGGCATCTCAGTCGTCTGACAATGCCGACGGTCTCTTTGGCTTTCCTATATGGTGGGCTGTTGGGTATCCTTGCAGCTTCCCTTTTAGAGCCATTTTTTATCCGCCAATCAAATCTTGGGGCGATTCTAAGAATAGGGCTTATAGAAGAGTTTGCCAAAATTCTGGGAGTGCTGGTGATTGCACGTCATAGACGACATGACTCGGAAATGGATGGATTAATCCTAGGCGCAGCGTCAGGGATGGGATTTGCAGCTCTCGAAAGTAATGGTTATGCCTTTACAGCTCTCTTGGCAAGTCATGGGAGCATTTCGGCAACAGTGGGAGTAACCTTACTCCGTGGTCTGCTTTCTCCATTGGGGCATGGGACCTGGACAGCTATTTTAGCTAGTGTGCTGTTCCGAGAAAGCAAGAGTTGTAATTTCCGCATTAACTTGCAGGTTATTAGTGCTTATCTGCTCGTTTCCATTCTACATGCAATGTGGGATGGGATACCCCTGATAATTTCTTATATCTTTGGCCAAGGTTTAGGTGTGTTAATTGCCTGGGGTGCGATCGGCGCTGTTGGGTTGTTTATCCTCTGGATACGATGGCGAGAAGCAGTCAGGTTACAGATGGTTTTACCACTAGAAACCGAGGACACATGTACCTAAAAAAGAATTAGATAGAATATCAATCAACCTCAAATATCACGTGGATATAAAGTTCACGTATACAACAGGACTGGGGAGAAAGCTAAGTTACTAATCGAAAGAGATACCACTTTATATTTTACATCAAGGGAGTTAGCTTCAGTATAAGACATTATCAGGACATCTATAACAGATAAAAATGTTGTATACAGTATACTTTTGGCAAAAATGCATTTCTCAATAGAGCGAAAAAGAGCTGTTTATGGATTGACCTGAATAGGTCCTTTAACATCAATCAAGTATTCTGAAGCCCTCATTTGACAGAAGCATAAAAATTAAAATGAAAAAGGGGGTTTCATACCCCTGTTTTTTCCTGTACATTTGATGTTTATGTACATTGTTTTCTGTTTTTCGCTATTTTCATTTTTCTGAAAAATTCTACGTCAATATTATATGTTTTTTGTAGGAAAATACTTTGTCAATTAATAAATTCTGTCAAATTTGGGCTCCAATAAGGAACTATATTTCGCAAGGCAAGGGTCTAAAAATTGTAGAAAGCGATTTTGAAACCAGCTTTCTCACTCAAATCCTGCAATTATATCTTGAACCCTGATTAAAATTATTAGGGGCGTTAATACCTTCCTATATTGACCTGACTACCTTCTCCAGACTCTTTTGAAGAAGTCGATGGAGTATATCCGACACCA
Source organism: Methanosarcina sp. (assembly GCA_036504475.1). GTDB lineage: Archaea > Halobacteriota > Methanosarcinia > Methanosarcinales > Methanosarcinaceae > Methanosarcina. Next base: position 19,496 of record DASXVB010000062.1, on the reverse strand, counting down.
ATACAAGGAGAATTTGGTTTCAAGTGATAATCATGTTTACTTGAATCTACAAAGAGAGGATTTGTGTATATGTCAGTGGTTGATGTGCAGTTTTGATAGTTACCTGCAGAGTTATTGTACAGACAGTTATTTTCCAGCACAAAAGTATGTGTATCAGGAAGGTAATTAATTACTGCGTATCCTGTTCCATTGGGGTCTTCTGTACGTTTCTGAGTATTTACAATGATGTTATTGCGGACAATTGTTGTATATCCTGTGCCCTTAGGTGAAAGAAGGGAATGATCATCTGTAGGATACATATGGATAATTGCAGCATGATACGTACCATCAAACACGTTATTCTCAATAAGGGTGTTGTAAAATCCACTAGTAACTATGCCACCTACCCAGTTAATTTTTGGGTTTGTACCAGTACTATAGAAGATATTGTCATAAATGTGGACATTCTCTGCCTCTTCTTTGGGATAAGAATGACCATAACCTATTAGCCAAATCCCAGGTCCGTAAGTGTTGTGGATAGTGTTATTATATACTTCGATATCGTTCATCACACCAGTCGTTTTCTCAATTTGAATGCCTGGGCCTCCTGCACTCCAGTGGTAGAAAGAATCAATCACGTTGTCATGGAATTTAACATGGTTTGAGTTCCAGACTCTAAGACCACTGTTAGTCCTGCAAGTTATTGTGTTATTCCAGGCCTCTATATTCTTGCAATTAATGGCATAAAAACCATCATGCCCCAGTTTATATACTCGATTATTGTAATACTGGATATTAGAACTTCTTTCTACTCTCAGTCCATCTCCATGCCCATCGTGCATGTACATATCATGAACCTGTATATTTTTAGAATCAAGGAAATGGATCATATTGTAGTATCCGTCTCCATTCTCTTTATCTTCATTATTATCATGATTTCCGTAAATTTCAAAACCTTTTATAGTGATATTATTGTAGTTTTTATCTTGGTCTATTTGTGTGATCAGGGGCTTACCCACCGGCCAGTCCGCATTGTCTTCAAGTTTAATTATGGCTGTAGGATCTCCTTCCAAAACAGTATTATTTCCAATTAGAATACTATCTGAGATAACGTATGTATTGGGACCTTTTAGATAAACGGTTGTGAACTGATGATTTTCTGCAACATATGCAAGAGCTTTGTTTATTTCTACCTGATCGTCACTTCCATCACAGGTGAAATTTCCACTTCCATCAGCAGCAACATAAACAGTCTTATTTGAAAGAGAAAGAGGAGGATTAGATGGTTGCATGGTATGAAGACCGAATATTGCCAGTGCAATCAAGAAAATAAAAAATAAAACGGAAAATCCTATTTTTTTCCTGTTTTGCTGTAAGTATTTAAGCTGTTTTTCGTTCAGCAAATACCTAAGCTGTTTTTCATTCAGTAAGTCTTCAGAATGTTTTTCGTTCACTTTGTCCCTACTTTTAATTTTAATCTTAATTTTGAAACATTTGCAGTTAATTCTTAATCGAACTTGATAATGCAAACAAATCATTGTATTTCAAAGTATGAGAAAGATATTAAATTAAAGCTTCTTGTATATTATCTATAACCAATATAAAAGGCTGCCCTATAGTTTCCTTGACTCGAAAATTGATCTAGAGCCTATCCGAAAAGTAGAATAATATATTTTAGGTTAATTTTGATTAGTGGCAACACGAAAAAACGTACATTACTATGAGAGATCTAACGAGTTTTGGACTAAAATCAAACCATTATTACCTCTCCCTAAACCCCAAAAGAAGCCTGGAAGACCTAGAAAAGATGATAAAAGAATTCTGATTGGTATTTTCTATCTTCTTCGTACTGGTTGCCAATGGAAAGCTTTTCCCCGATTTTATGGAGCTCCAAGCACTGTCCATGATAGATTTCAGTAATGGCAGGATCTGGCCTTTTTGAAAAAATATGGAAAGCTGGTCTACTAGAGTACGATACTAAAAACGGATTAGAATGGGATTGGCAAGCAATTGACAGTGCTATGACAAAAGCACCATTAGGTGGAGTAGGGACCGGAGCTAATCCAACTGACCGTGGCAAAAAAGGTAAAAAGAGTATTTTTAACAGATGTTAAAGACATACCACTTTCAGTAACCGTTAATGGAGCAAATCGTCAAGATAATAAGCTCGTAAAAAGGACATTAGATGCCATTATTTTAGAAAGACCTTCTCCATATGAGAGAATTCAGAATATGTGTATGGATAAAGGATATTATTCCCCTGATATCAGAGATTTGGTCAAAGAATACGGTTATACTGTCCATGTCAAAAGTCGTGGAAAAGAAAACATACGAATAAAGATACCAGGTTTTAGGGCAAGAAGATGGGTTGTAGAAAGGGCACATTCTTGGCTAAATAGATTCAGAAGACTGATTATAAGATGGGAAAAGAAAATTGAGAATTACCTTGCTATGCTTCATTTAGAATGTGCGTGGATAATATTCTGAGTAGCAGGACTTTTCAGATAGACTTTAAATCAAATTTTTCTAATTCTTGAAAGCCTAAACTGAAAAATCTTGTTTTTTTGTGCTTTTCCTAATTCTTGAAAGCTTAAACTGAAAAATCTTGTTTTTTTGTGCTGCTATTAAATGTTCTCTCTTTTGTACATGGTTTTCAGTAGACAACCAAAATTCAGTTCCGTATTCAGCCTTTTTTCGGATCTATAGACTTTCTCTTATTTTCTTCAAACCACATTTAGTATTCTTCCGGAAACTGTTTCTCAGGACATGTACGGATAAACGCCATGATATCATTCATTTTTGTGCTGGCCACTGATATCGAGGTATCTGCAGCTCCGTAATAAATACGGAGTTCATCGCCCACCTGAACCCAGCCGCAGGGGAAAACGACGTCATTGACATCTCCACTGCGTTCATATGGTTCACGCGGCCCGAAAACCCAGCCTTCCGACCTGCAAAGCACCTTCGTAGGATCTTCAAGATCAAGAAGAGCCAGTCCAAGTCTATAACTAATTTTTGGGGTCGTCTGGCGTACCCCATGATACATAATTAGCCATCCTTCAGGTGTACGGAGCGGCGGAGGAGATAAACCGATTTTGTAAGCGTCCCACCATCCGCCTTCCCTGGCATATAGGAGAACATTGGGTTTTTCCCAGGATTTCATATCGTAAGAAAAGGAGATCCAGATATTAGCTTTCAAAATGTAACCAGTAGGCGCAGGCCTATGTAACATTGCCCATTTGCCTTTAAATCTTACAGGAAAAACAGCAGCATCTTTATTATCAGGTGGCATTAAAGGTCCTGCTCGGTCAAAATTTTGGAAATCTTCTGTAAAAGCAAGAGCTGGTAAAGGGCCTGAATCTGAATAAGCTACATACACTATAGCCCATTTTTTCATTTCATCTATGTAAGTTATGCGTGGATCTTCGACGCCATATATCTCTTCAGGATGGTTTATAGGATCAGGAAAAAATGTTGGTTTACTGTCAATTTCCCAGTTATCGATTCCGTTTTCACTTCTGGCTGCCGTAAGGTGAGAAAAGCCCCTATGATCTTCAACCCTAACCAGTAATAGAACTTTACCGTCAACTATTGCAGCTGCAGGATTGAATACTGTGTGAGCCCGGTATGGCCAATCGTCAACAGTGAGTATAGGATTTTTTTCTATGCCGTACAAATAGCTCCCCATGGTCTTTCCAGGTCATATTATTCCCCAATTATCCTTCTTTATATATTCACTCATTCCCCTTCCAGATTATATTATTTCTCGAATTTATCCTGACTGATAGGGTAAAAGGGTATTTTATCGTATCTCCAGTTCAGATGATATAGCGCTTAAGAGTGCTGGGGATATTGTGCTTAAGAGTGGCTTGATTTCAAGCACATCTTCTACGTATGCTCTAAAAATTTCTGCAATGCTCCAGGCTTGAGCTATGCAACCGCCTGGAGAGTGAGGATAATCACCATTAAAAACTTCGGAAATGGTACCAAGACCTACTGCTTCGAGATGCGTATTAAAGCCCTCTAAGAGAGCCCTCATATCTTCAAGACTCTTTTCGGAATAGTCGTTAATTTTCCGGTAAGCTCTCACATAAGCGCCAAGGAGCCAGGGCCAGACTGTCCCGTTATGATAGGCTGTATCCCGGGTGAATGCGTCTCCTTGATACTGTCCTTTATATAATGGATGATCAGTTGAAAGAGTTCTAAGCCCAAAGGGTGTCAAAAGATTTTTTTCAACTCGATCCACAATCGCTTTTTCTTTCTCCGGTGGGAGCATAGTGTTAGGAAGAGCTACTGCAAAGATTTGATTGGGGCGGATTGCAGGGTCTTTAACCTCATTTCCTGTTTCATCCTGATATACAAGGTCAAAAAGACAATTAGTTTCTGGATTCCAAAAGGTATTCTTAAAGTTCGAAGCAACACCATCTGCAAGCATCTCATATGAAGAAACATCTTTTCCGAGAAGGGTACCCAAGCTGGAAGCAATTTTCAAGGCGTTATACCAGAGGGCGTTGATTTCACAGGCTTTACCTGCTCTTGGAGTTACTGCCCACTCTCCAATTTTAGCGTCCATCCAGGTTAGCTGAGGTCCCTGTCGAATAAGATGATCAAGATCCATGCTGATTCCAAAGTCCGTACCCGCCCGGTAGTTATCTATAATACTCTCTACAGTGTCCCAGATATCAGCAAGGAAAAGAAAGTTGCTTGTATATGCAAAGTAGCGGCTAACAGCATGAATAAACCAGAGAGAAGCGTCTACAGTGTTATATACTGGCTCTCCTCCAAAAGCCGGAAAAGTATTGGGGATTAAGCCTTTCCTACAATTTCGAGCAAAATTCATGAGAACGGACCTAGCCTCTTCATGGCGATAAGGAATTAAAAACAAGCCAGTCAGAGATATCATTGTATCCCTTCCCCAATCAGAGTACCAGTGATATCCTGCAATTACAGTGTTTTCACCTGAAGAAGGATTCTTCACTATAAAAGTGTCTGTTGCTCTGAGAAGTTTAAGAGCGAAAGGATCTGTAAGTCTAGAATTGAGAGCAAGAAGATTCTGTCGATTTACTCCCCTTTTATAGAGTTCATCAACTTTCCTGAGGTTAAGAGAAGAGATATCGTCCGTTGAAGCAGCAATAAAGAAACGAGAAGTTCCAGATTTGAGTTTGCTTTCGAAATAGCCGGGATTGAAATTATCTTCCTGAGAGTTAAGCCCTCTTTTCTTTTCAGCATCATACTCCAGGTTATAATGCCACTTGGGATCAGAATGATATCCAAGATTGGAAGAAAGAGAGAAAGTAAACCCATTAGAACTCTCCAGTTCTACTCCCGTAGGATTAGCTTTCTGGGAAAAAGAAAGGTATCCTGAGCGAGCAGTGTAATGGAAGTCTCTTGAATTTACCAAAGGGAAAATTCTTAGCAAAACTTCTTCTTCCTTTTTGGATTCGACATCATAGAGAATACAGGTCGTGTTACTGTTATGAACCATAAAGACTTTTTTCTTTATGGTAAAATCATCTGGCTTGTAAACCCAGAGAGGAAATGGATTCTCAATGAATTCGGATAGGTAGTTAAAGCCCGTGGGAGAAATAGTATCTGGATATTTATGGACTGCAAGTTTATAAATATCTTCATTAGTAGTGATTTCTTCATCAAGGGAAGAGAGCAGTAAAAACCTTCCTGGAGAATTTTCTAGAGCAGCCACAAGCAGTCCGTGATAAGTCCTTGTTCCTACCCCGATAACTGTAGAGGAAGCATATCCTCCAAGTCCATTTCCTGTAATCCATTCTCTTTTTATTCCTTCTTCGTATGTTGAAAGAAAATCTGCCCCAAGCCTGATCCCATTCATATATATTCGATTAGAATTAATTTATTAAATATCTATACGTTTGGAAAAAAAGCAACTATTATTAAGCTAGTGACTCATTTTTGGTCGTGTCCGTGAGTTATTGATCAATTCCGAAAAAGCAAGTACATCCTCCATATTTGAGAAAAATATAGAGAGTTTCTATGCTTACGATTTTCAATAACTCATGCCCATTACCTCATTTTTATAGATTCTAAAATTAGGTAGTCTATCAATAATGAGTTGATGTTTATCTAGAGAATTAATACTTGCATTCTGCGTTCATTTTCCATGCGATATAGGTTTTCGGATTATATAGTTGTTTAAATAATATCTAGTTTTTATTAATTGAATTGGATAATACCCTTGGAAACTGAGGTTCTGAACAATGATCCTAGAACCTGAAAGAAAAATAGACAAAGAGGCTGTAAAACTTTTTTCCGTAAAAACACATAAAAAGCCATATATACGAGCGTTTCCTTTCCTAAATGAATCCTGGTACAAGATCGTTAAAAAATATTTGATTAGTATCTGTTAATCAGGTTTCAGTTTTTCAGATAATTTTTAGGCAATTCGTAGAAAAAAGGATTCAAATGACAATCAAATGCAAAAAATGCAATCATGAAGCTATCATTTTTCAGAAATATTCTGGGATGCATCTTTGCAAAAAGCATTTTGTAGAAGATGTTGAGAGAAAAATCAAACTGACAATCCGGAAAGAGTACACAGTCCACAAAAATGATGTAATAGCTGTTGCCTTGAGCGGGGGTAAGGACAGCTCGGTTGCCCTTTATGTAATGCACAAAATCCTGGGAAACAGACCGGATATTGAAATTGTGGCAATATCAGTGGACGAAGGGATAAACGGATATCGCCCGCATTCCCTTGAAATCGCAACAAGCCTCACGAAGATGCTTGGGGTGCGGCATATTATAAAGTCTTTTAAAGATATACATGGAGTAACCATGGACGAACTGGCCGCAATGGACCGAGAAAAAGGCACATGCAGCTATTGTGGTGTCCTCCGGAAAAATGTCCTTAATAAAGCTGCACTCGAAATCGGGGCAACAAAACTCGTCACAGGACATAACCTTGATGATGAAGCCCAAACGATCCTTCTTAATCATTTTCGGGGAGACATGGAACGCATGGTTAGGCTTGCCCCGCCTGCAGCTATTGAAGGCCTGGTCTTAAGGGCAAAACCCCTTAGGAATATCCCTGAAAAAGAAGTGGCACTTTATGCCCTTGTAAACTCCCTGCCTGTGGATTTTAGCGAATGCCCGTATGCAGGAGAAGCTCTGCGAGGGGAAATAAGGGAGCTTCTGAATAACTTTGAGGCAAAACATCCGGGAACCAAATATTCCCTGCTCAGGGGCTTTGATAAACTTGTAGGAGCCCTTGCAAAGGAAATGCCTCCAGCAAAGATAGAAAAATGCAGGATTTGTGGGGAGACCTGCACTGAAGGTATATGTCAGGCCTGCAAATTGCTCGGCCGGACTTGAAAATAGAATAAAGAAGTAGTCTCTTAGAGACTAACCTTTAGAAAGATCTATTCAGAAAAACCCTTTCAAAATCTGTCCGGATATGAAAGCAGATCTGAGGGGTTATAGAGCTTTTTTCCTTCCCTTGTAAGGTAGAGGCGTGTCCACAAGACAGTCATGAGAGGCTTCAAGAACACGACCATAATAAGAGATGAAGCTGCCATAATATTTTGAGAGCCTGTAAATTCACCGATAAACTCGATGATTAAAGCGAGCCCTATATAGATTACCCAGATAAAGAAAACATCCAGTTTGTTATCCATAAAGAACTTGAATCCTGCACTTAAAGCCTCAAGAGGCCCAAGCTCGTCAATCACAAGAGCATATGTACTGAGGGAAAGTGCGAGATTCACGATTATTAGGTAGACCGTCCATAAAATTATTCCTGTGGCAAGCACAGACATGCCCTGCATCGAAGCTTCCGGATTTTGAAGAAGTGCATTCAAGTTTCCTACCGAAAGGGCTCCAGGCACCATAAATATTATTCCTACAAGTAAGATTAGAGCAATTAGCAAGGTTGCCATGAAAAACCTGAAGACGTTTTTCGAACCCGAAGCCACCATGTCCGAGAGCACGGTATCTCCTGTTTCCAAGGCCTTTTTTGCCATTCCTATTGCTCCTGCTGTGAAAAAGGACTGCACGAACATAAAAGAAAGGAAAAAACCAAGGAGCAGAGATACAGATAAGATAATATTATTAGAAAAACCGCCCCAAATCATGGCAAAAATTTCTTTATCCGAAAGGGTTGAAGGATCTATGATACTCCCGGTACTTGAAGTAAAGACTAAAATTCCTATTAAGCCAAAGAAAAGGAAATAAAGAATGAGTTCAACAAGAAAATTAAGAACGAAAGGAATACAGATATTTAAGTTTCTAATCCAGCTTTTGAATCCTTTATTAAGTACTGTTCCAAACTCTTCATACATGTGCTGTGACCTTCCAATATAAAGGCAGTGTTCCTACACCTCTTTTGTAACTATATCCAAACAGACACCAAAAGTATAGATAGTATGCAGGCTCACAGATACCATTTTTCGGATATATATGCCGAAGACAAATATAAAATCTCTTATCCTCTGAATATGAAATATACAAGTGAACTCAGACAATACAAGTACTAGGCAAACAAAGGTGATGATATGAAAATGCTGGAAACTCGCGAATGTTTGCAGGTTCTTGAAGAACCCAGTGATAGTGGTAATAAAGAAGAAATTCTCGTTCTGGGCCACTGCCTGCTCAACCCGCTTGCAAGAGTAAAAGGAGTAAAACCTGCCCAACCTATCGATACGCGAGGCGCAAACGTTATCCAGCTTCCCTGTCCAGAAGCGATGTTTTTTGGGATGAGACGCCGGGAAATCACTAAAGACCAGCTCGACCATCCTGCCTACAGGCGTTTTTGCAGAGGAATCTTTACCCATTTCGCAGACCTGCTCGAAGACCTTGCAGCCAGCGGTGTAAAAATAAAAATTTTCGGCGTCCTGAAAAGCCCTTCCTGCGGCGTGGAAATCACATCAGTCGGCGGAGAGCCAGGCAAGGTAAAAGAGTTCCACCATAGTCATGCGCCAGGGCCTGGGGTGTTTATGGAAGAGATTATAAGGGAGCTTGAGAAGAGGAATGTAAAGTTTGAGATAGAGGATGCGGGGAAGGATAAATAAAGAAAATAAGTAAGAAATCAGAGAGAACTAGAGATCAATTTTTACTTCTGATTCCAGAACCACCTGGAGTAAATAGGCTCTTAAAAACCCCACACTCTCACCGGTCGTCACAGGCGACCGGCCTTTTCCTAAATAAGAATGTAGATAAAGACATAAAAATGAATATACAGGCTTTTCAAATGATCTAAATCATATCATGCAAGAGCAGACCTGAATATAGATTAATTACCGCTTTTTTGAGTTTTTACTTTTCAAGTAGATATTCATTATTTCATTTAACCTTAAACCAAGACCACAAAAGTTGGGTTCAGCCATAACAACTTTGTTTAATTTTTCCAGTCGGGTATCTTCAGTATCAGATTCTTCTTCTACTTCCTTTAGTTTTTCAAGGATTTTCAGTATCTCGTGCCCATTGCTCCGATTCATTTCTGCTATTCGCAGTATTTCTTCTAGTAATGCTCTCTCGTTACTTCTATTAATTACAGTTCCAAGAAGATCACTTACGTTATATTCATCATCAGAGCCATCGGGCATATAAGTTTCACGTCCCTTTAACTCCAGTTTGATTAAGTGATCATAGCTTACAGTTACCTCTGGATTATCAGGCAATGGAATTTTTTCAATTGCTTTTAACTTTTCGAAGCTATTGTTTATTTCCCGGAACATCTGGAGGATAACGGAGAAATAATCTCTTCTTGATTCCCATTTACATAAATGCTTATTCTCTTTGCTTCAACATCTGCTCTGATTAATGCAGTACAATGGTAACCTTTGTTCTCCAGAACCACACCTGTACGCCAGCGCAGATCATCTTTTATATCCCTGTTCATCTTCACAATGAAACGCGGCATTACCGAAGGAGGAAGAAAATCATAATCTATTACAAACCTTAAAGTTCCTTCGTAATCAAATTTAAAATCAGGTTCTTGAATTTCCAGCGAGGCAGGAAGGAGAACAGTGTTATTATCAATATCGTAAGATAGTTCAAATTTTTTCATCAAGCTAACAAAAAAACTGTATTGGTAAGGAGGATAATAGAAATCTGCTTCAGTGCTCTTCTTTAATATCTCAGGAAGCATGCTGTCAGGTTTTAAAATTCCTTTAGACTCAGCAATTTCCTTTGAATTGACAATTTTATAAACAGCATTAGTTACCCACTGAGGTTCTAAAACATATGTATTTAATAGAGGTATGTCTCTAAAATGAAGTATTACACCCAGATCATGAAGGAAATCAACAAGGGTATTCTGCGCTGATTCACTTTTTATTCCTTCTTCATCACACATTGTTTCATATTGTTTATATTCGATGAAATTACAGTGCTCACAATCTCCATTGACTTTAGTCGAAGGACAACTTGGACATATGTCTTCAAGTACACTCTTTACATTAAACCAGCTTGTAGGCCATTTAATTTCAAGATGTTTAACTGTCTTTAATTCATCTTCAAGAATTTTTATAAATTCCTCAATCCCTTCTCCCGATTTGCAGGATAGCCTGTAAAATCCCCTTATTGACGAATATTTTTCTCGCAGAAACTTTCTGTTTAGTTCAAACGCGGGATTTTGATCTATTTTATTAATCACGACTAAAACAGGGGAATCTCCACCGAAATTTTCTATGAGTTTGAGCCAGTATTCGGGCTTTTCATCTTTTCTTCCATCCAGCACCAGAATGTAAAGACTCCTTTTTGACAAAAAGAACTGGTGAGTGGCATGCATGATTTCTTGCCCGCCAAAATCCCAGAAATTAGCCTTGATATCTCGATCTCCGTTATTTACTGGCAATTTCCTGATATTGATTCCCTGAGTTTGTGACTCATTACCGTCAACCTCTTCCCCGAAAATCCGTTTTACAAGAGAAGTTTTACCTGCACCGCCGTCTCCTACCAGCAAAACTTTAACTTCATTTAATGGTTTCTTTTCACCTTCTAATGACTTGAAATAATTGATAACTGCCTCTCTGCCCTGTTTTACAATCTCTACTGGAGGATTTTCAAGTGGGTTTTCTTCTAAAAATATTCCTTCTTCTGCGGGTTGATACTTCCACTTAATATCCAGACATAATTCTAAGATTTCCGGCGGCAGTGAGGTCAGTTGATTATCAAATATGTAAAGCTGAGTAAGATTTTTGAGTTCTTTGATTTCCGGCGGCAGCGATGTCAGTTGATTAGAAGATATATAAAGTTGAGTAAGATTTTTGAGTTCTTTGATTTCCGGTGGCAGCGAAGTCAACTGATTAGAAGATATGTTAAGTGTTGTAAGATTTTTGAGTTCTGTAATTTCTGGTGGCAGCGATGTCAGTTGATTATCAAATATATAAAGTTCCGTAAGATTTTTGAGTTCTTTGATTTCCGGTGGTAGCGATGTCAGTTGATTATCAAATATGTAAAGCTGAGTAAGATTTTTGAGTTCTGCGATTTCCGGCGGCAGCGATGTCAGTTGATTATTATATAGGTCAAGTGTTATAAGATTTTTGAGTTCTTTGATTTCCGATGGTAGCGAGGTTAGTTGATTATTATGTAGGTTAAGTGTTGTAAGATTTTTGAGTTCTGCGATTTCTGGTGGCAGCGATGTCAGTTGATTATCAAATATGTAAAGTTCCGTAAGATTTTTGAGTTCTGCGATTTCTGGTGGCAGCGAAGTCAATTGATTAGAAGATATGTAAAGTTCCGTAAGATTTTTGAGTTCTGCGATTTCTGGCGGCAGCGATGTCAGTCCTTTGGACGAAAGATCCAGTGTAGTCACGCCACTTTCTTTAGCCTCTCGAATCAGATCTTTAATCTTATTAAGTTCCATGTAGAATCCGTGCCTAGCTGCCTTTAAATATTTGCCAGTATAATAATCAAAAACTCAATAATTCTTTGAAACCGTTATCTTGAAGCTGTATAACATAAGATGACAACTGATTCTAAAAATAGAAGGCATTGTTGTCTAAATAACTTTCGATTTTAAGATATCATAGAGGAAAAGCCGCGCAAAGCGCGGACATGAATGGTAAGAAATGATATTCCGGCTTTTCGGTAATGAAAAATGATTAACAACGGTTAACAGGAACTTAACTATAGTTTTTCTTTTTCCACCGTAGATCCGATCATACGTTCCATATCTTCAATCGTATTGATATTCGCAAAAGTCCTCAATTCAGGATCAAGTTCCTTAATTTCCGAAATCTCAACAAGAACAACATCCTTCATTTCAAAAACCGGCGTAAGAACTGAACACCTTCCTTTTTCAAAGGTTTTTTCGATTACAGGGATCAATTGTTTTGAATAAACTGCATGTAGAGGCTCAAACATTCTATCACCCCATCTTGGGAGAGCAGCATCGTGTCCGCTTGCTTTCTCAAAAAGGAGGTCTACAACCCTGTAATCTACAAAAGGCATATCTCCTGCGCAGACAAAAGAATATTCTGCCCTGGATTCGAGAAGTCCCTCCCTGATGCCTTCAAGTGGGCCGGCGTCTTCCAGAGTATCAAAACAGAAACGGATTTCACGAGCAGGAAATTTTGCAAGCACAGGCCTGAACTTTTCTTCCTGCTTTTTGTCCCGAAACGAAATAATAACCTCATCCACAACCCGAAAAAGGCTTTCCAGCAGGCGCTCAATAATTGTTTTTCCTTCAAATTCGAGAAGGGCTTTTTCGACTGTGCCCATCCGCCTGCCCCTGCCGCCGGCCAGCACGATGGCGCTTCTGAATTTCTTTTGTTTTATATTTAGTTCTGTTTTTTCGCCCATTTGATCATTTCCAGGGGTTATGGTTTCGTTTTTTCCTTTCGTTTATTTCTTTCGCCTTTCCTCAGATTTCAGGCTTACTTCTTACTTTGTTCTTTATCGTGAACCCAGAATTCTTCTTTTTCCGTGAATTCCTTCTTCCAGATCGGAGCTTCGACTTTCAGGCGTTCTATAGCTTCGCTGAGGACCGGGAAAAGCTCTGCTCTGTGAGCGGCTGCGATAACAATGTATACTATGTCTTCTCCGGCTTTGATAACGCCTGTTTTATGGTGGATCAGGACTTCAAGGATGCCTTCTTTTCTTTTGAGCTCATCCCGAATTTGGTCAAGAATTTTTGAAGCTTCTGGTTCGTATTTTTCGAATTCAAGCTTAGAAGTTCTCTCGTCTCCATCCAGCTCGCGAACAATTCCAGTAAAGGTTCCGATTGCGCCTGCTTTCTGGATGGCAGGATTTTTCCTGGCTTTCTTTATAAGGGCTTCCAGAGTGTACCGGTCAGGTTGGGCAAGGGCCATTCCTACAAGCGAGGCTGTAAGTTCTTCGTGCATATCGATGTCGGCCGGCAGCCTGAAAACGACATTGGAAACGCCCTGAAGGTCGCCAATTACAATTTTCGGAAGATTGCTTTCCTTAAACCCTTCTACTACAGCAAAATCAAGACCCTGGTCACAAAGCATATTAAGCGCATCTTCAAGGTTCAGGTCTCTGGAAAAGCTGACAAGCTCGGTGCCCGTGGCTTCTGTGCCTGTTATTCCAATTACCACGTCAGCCCCGGCATCAAAATGCCTGCCTGTATCGGTCTCTGCTGGATTAAGACTCTGCTCACCCATATGTTTTATAGTACCTACGGTCCCAAACCCTGAAAGATTTCGGACAAGGGCTGAAACTACGGATGTTTTACCCGATTTTTTATACCCTACAACTGAAATGACTTTCATCAAAGAGCGTTATGCACTTTCCGGTATAAGTAAGGGCCGGCTTTTTTATTCATTTTAACATTTTGTATACAGCTTTGTGAAGATTCAAATACAGTAACTTTGATATTATTTGTTAAGAGTTTGACTGACTTATTTAATGAACTTAAACTTTAGAGTTGTGCCGATATTATACCAATCTTTTCCTTTAATAGAAAATCAAGGGGGTTGATTATGGAAATAAATAAGGTCAGGATTCATGACATTCCTGAAGAAGAACGACCCAGAGAGAGGCTCATTCGAAATGGGCCGGAGTCGCTTTCAAACGCAGAACTTCTTGGGATAATCCTCAGGACAGGGTCAAGAGAAGAAAACGTTGTAAATCTGTGCAGTCGAATATTAACAGAATATAGCATCAAGCAACTCAGTCTTGCAAATGTTTCAAGGCTTATGCATGTTCATGGGGTGGGAAAGGCAAAAGCTGCTCAGATAGCAGCAGTTTTCGAGCTTGCTCGCCGGCTTGAGACTTTTGTAGAAGAACCGAAAAGAAAAGTCTGTTCACCAAAGGATGTATATATGCTTATGTATCCTAAAATGAGAGAACAAAAAAAAGAAAAATTTATAACACTTTGCCTTGATACAAAAAATCAAATCCTGAAAGAAGAAGTCGTATCTATTGGCAGCTTGAATGCGAGCATTGTTCATCCGCGTGAGGTTTTCAAGTCCGCCCTTATGGAATCATCAGCATCGGTAATCATGGTCCATAATCATCCGTCAGGAGATCCAAGCCCGAGCCGAGAGGACATAATAGTCACTGAGAAAATAGTAGAGGGAGGAAAACTCCTTGGAATTGACGTGCTTGACCATATTATTATCGGGGAAGGCAGATACGTGAGCCTCAAAGATGAAGGCTTTGTAAGATGAAGTGACTTAAAGACCGAAGTTTTCAAAGTACAGACTTTAAAAACAGGTTGAGAAATACGAAAAAAAGTAGTTGAAGACTATGAAAGTTATAGGCATCAACGGAAGCCCACGAAAAGACGGCAATACTGCAATCCTGATTCAAACCGTATTTGAGGAATTGACAAAAGAGGGCATTGAAACCGAACTTATTCAACTATCTGGAAAAGACGTAGACGGATGTAAAGCTTGCTGGGCTTGCCATAAAAACAAAAATAAGCAATGTGTCATTACGGATGATTTTTTTAATGAATGTTTTGCAAAAATGCTCGCTTCAGACGGAATAATTCTCGGATCACCAGTCTATTCAGCTGGTGTGACCTCTCAAATGAAAGCCTTAATTGACAGGGCAAGCATGGTACTTGCAGGAAATCGAGGGCTTTTCAAATATAAAGTTGGAGCCTCAGTTGTAGCTGCTCGCCGAGGTGGCGCCATAAGTACCTTTGATACCCTGAACAATTTTTTATATAGCAAAGAAATGTTTCTGGTAGGTTCAAGTTACTGGAATATGGCTTATGGAAATGCTATAGGGGAAGTAGAACAGGATCAAGAAGGCATTAATAATATGAGAAATCTTGGCCAAAACATGGCATGGATATTGAAAAAAATTCATAGTAATTGAGCGCCTTCAGTGGATCAAATAAGGTTCAAAGTCTCCTTGAAATTTCCCCGCGAAAGAAGCCATAAACATACCGATAAAAAGATAAATAGTTGTTTTATAAAGGTTGCCTCACATTGAGTGCGAACGATTTATTAAATTACAACCTATGGACATCTGTTATCAGGAACTATAGCCAAATATCAGAATTAACTTATTTATATGCAATTTATCTTCCGGCCAAATCCATATTATCGGATTTAACCATGTTGAATTTACTACGATTACGATATCTATATATATTTATAAGAGATGGGCATTTCGATCAAACAAATTTCCCTCCCAGTTTCGATTCCCTTAAAAAGGAGGTTTTCTGAATTACAAAACATATAAACGCCTGTGCACTGGACAGCAGGGATATTAAGGAAATAATCCTGGATGATCCTTATACAGTACCTTATAAGGGCATTTACGCTATCTGTGACGCGGCAAATGAGTATGCAGAGATAATTGAGCACTCAAATTGTTATAGCGGGGCCTGTTGGTCCCTTTACCATTATGCAAAAGCGCCCCTTGTCCTGAAAGCCCGTTCGACCGGAAATATGATCCGTTATTTCATGAGAACCGGGATCTCAAAGCTCGAACTCAAACCTTCTATCGCAGCCGCAGGTATTGAATCCGTGATCGTACAAGGGGATGAGGTGGAGATCACCTATGCCGGGTTAGGAGGTGGAGGCGTGGGCGCAACCCGCTGCAGGGCATTTGCAGACGGAGTTCTTCGTTATAATATCTCCGAATCCGGGGGCGAGAAATGCGCAAAGGGAACGATTGTAGTTCCGCGCAGGGAACGTGTTCTCATAGGCATAGATGACACAGACTCAAAAGAAATAGGGGCCACCTGGACTCTTACTCACAATATTGCAAGGGAGCTAGATTGTCATGACGCCGTTTATCTTTCCCACTCTCTTGTCCAGCTTTTCCCTGTCCCGGAAAAGACCCAGAATTGCATGTCTACTGTACTTGAATTTGGCTGTGTGAATGAAAAAGCGAAATCAAGGCTGATAGATGCTTTCAAAAAAGCACTTAAGAAATACACCGCTTCACCTCAAACCGGAATGGTTGTCCTTCCGGATTTCTATGCAAAAGGGCTATATAAGTACAGCAACCGCTGTCGGACTGAAAGGATCACGAAAGCCGAAGCTTTGGAGTGCGCCAGAGAAAACGGTGTGGAAGTCCTGCTTGACGGTAATGGAGTAATAGGTGCACTTGCCTCTCTCCCCTGGTTTGGAAGACCTGATGAGTCCATAATTCCAGGTACTGAGGTCAAGCCTTTTGCCATCGAGAAGCTTAAAAGCAGCATTTAAAAAAAACAGGATTTAAAAAGCAAGGACGCCGAAATAGGAATCTCAAATCAGAATTTAAGTTGTTGGAACTTTGGGTTATATGAAATCTCAGGTTCAGGAAACTTCGAGCTCGGCATCTTTTGAATTCAAGCAGTGTGGGGTCAGTTTGAAAGAAGAAAAAGAAGAAAAAGAATTCACCGGGTTTGAAGCTCTTTATCTTGCAACCCTTGACAGTGATGTCAGCTTCATAACAGGTGTCCCTGGGTATCCCATTACCTCCCTTATGGAACTTTTTTTGAAAAAACCCGAGGAAAAAGAGCTTTTAGATACATCAGAATCGAAAAATCTGGATTCTGAGGCAGCAGCTTCCGAAATAATGCCGAATTATAGTGCCAGGTGGCTCACAAACGAGAAAGTTGCCCTTGAAACCGCTCTAGGAGCATCAGTTTCCGGTAGAAGGTCACTTGTGCTAGTGAAGCACGTGGGGATGAACCTGCTTTCGGATCCTCTTATAACCTCGGTAACACATACGATAGGAGCCGGTCTTGTCATAATTGCAGGAGATGATCCTGGTGCAAAGGGCTCTCAGAATGAACAGGATTCTCGCTGGTACAGTCGTATAGCAGAGATAGCAGTCTTTGATCCGTCTTCCCCCTACACGGCATACAGGGCACTGAGACGGGCTTACGAGCTTTCTGAAGAGACAAGAACGCCTGTCCTCCTGAGGATTACTGCAGGCCTGGAAAGAAATAAAGGAAAAATAAAACGCTGTAGGAAATCTTCAGCTCCTCATCCTAAATTTGACCGTGCAATCTGGAAAAGCCGGATGGCAGAAAAACACCAGCTTTTTCATTCCAAAACCTACCCCTTGCTGGAAGAGGAAGCTGAAAACACTGACCTTAGCGAGGTAAGAGAAAGGACAGTAGAAAATACAGGAGACGAATCTGGTTCGGGGCATGGAGATCTAGGGATCATTTCCTCAGGTTTCATATCCTCAATAGTGGAAAAAATACTGAAAAAGCAGAACGAATTTGATGCTGAGATTTCTTACCCTGAAATATCTCACCTGTCCCTTGGACTTGTAAACCCTCTTCCCATCAGAAAGATAAAGGCTTTTTTAAAGAGTAACCAGAAGGTACTCGTTGTCGAAGAGTCCGAACCTTTTATAGAAGAACAGATCCGGATTACGGGCAAAGTTTATGGGAAAAAGACAGGACATCTTCCATATGGACAAATCAGGCCTGAAGATATTGAGTTTGCCCTTGAGCATATAGATGAAGAAGTCTTGAGGCCTACAAGTACTGCTTTTTTTGAAGCCGGAAGGAAAAGTAGGACTGGAATTTGTAACTATTGCGCGTACCTTCCTCTTTATCGCTTTCTCAGTACGCTTGACGTGCGGATTGCCGGGGATATGGGCTGTTCCGTCCGGAGCGCACCCGAGCCACTTGCGGCAGTTGATGTTAGTTTTGCCCTTGGCTCCGCAATCTCGGTTGCATGTGGTTTTGAGAGAAAAGGCATAGCCGTAATCGGAGATTTTGCCCTAGCACACTCGGGCATTCTCGGGCTCCTGAGTGCCTTAACTATAGGCTACAATGTACTCGTGCTTGTACTGCAGAATGAAGTTGCAGCCATGACCGGAGGGCAGGTAGTTCCCGATCTTAGAAAAGTTGTTGAGGCAATAACTCCTGATGTTTCAATTTTCGATATAGATGCAAGTGAAGAAGCAGGGC
The DNA here is from genome assembly GCA_036504475.1 of Methanosarcina sp. Classification (GTDB taxonomy): domain Archaea; phylum Halobacteriota; class Methanosarcinia; order Methanosarcinales; family Methanosarcinaceae; genus Methanosarcina. The sequence goes on along the minus strand of DASXVB010000062.1, from coordinate 1,204 downwards.
ATGAAATCGAAAAGTCGATCTTGAGTCCCAAACTTTCGGAATTGATCCGGGCAAAACTTGCGCTTCCTGGGCTTTCTGTAATATTCATAAAAGGGAAATGCAGGAAATATTGATCTCAGAGCCTACTTGTAGTTCAATTCTTTACACTTTTAGCTCAGTAGCTATTACTTCTTTTAACCCAAATTTTACTTTGTTTTAAACCGAATTTTTTTATTTTTCTAACTGAATATTATAATTTAATTTATAATGGCTCGATTTTTTCATTGTTTGAAGATAAGAGTCTAAAATCTTTGGTTTATAGTTTTATCTTTAGTTTATAGTTTGGTTATTGGCTATTGTCATTCTAAGCATAAAACCTTAAAAATCTCTGAGTTAAAAACTTCTGAAAATATATAACAATTGTTCTGTAAAAAAGTAGATAATGAAGGAAAATCAATTAAAAGTAGGGATAAATTAATGAGTGCTTTTAAGCGACTGACCGATACTTGAGAATTAATTACTCAAATAGGGAAGCGAGGGGAAAAAATTGGAGAGAAAATTTCGGATATTACTGACAATTGGAGCTTTACTGCTAGTAGTGGGCATGCTCCTGAATCTTACTAAAGATCCGCTTTTATTGGGGACAGGAACTGTAACCGCATTATTCATGATTCTACTTTTTAGGATAGATCCTTTGAGTCCAAATGAGTGAGAGAAAAGGATGAAAAAGGAGGGAAGAAAAAAGGGCTTTTTTTCGTCTAAATCTAAAAAATTCAATTGTCATAACTTAAAATCTTTATTAATTGGATCTTTAGCCTTGTTTACTTTAAATCATTAACCTCAATCTTGCTTAGTTTTGACTCTCATAATCCTGCTTATGAATTAATTAATAAACTTTGAATAATTTTAAATATTTTGTTGAGAATTATTTATAAAGTTAATTTCTTAAAAGTCTTGACCTCTTGGCCCTTTATACATACCTTCGATCGCAAAACAGGAACAATCTGAATCAATAGCGGGAAATCTGAATCAATAAGACTGAAAACTAAAACTGAGAAAGTAAAAACCGTTTTCGCTCAAGCCTTTTTTAAAAAGGCTTGCGGTAAAATCTCCTCCTTCCGGGAAGGCAAAATCCGGTTTAATGTAGAATCCAAAGCTATCGGGATGAAACAATGAAGCATCGAGCAAAGCTAGTTGTAATTCACCTAATTCTTTTAATAATTTT
>DASXVB010000061.1:0-4051 GCA_036504475.1 Methanosarcina sp. | reverse complement strand
GGATTGATTATACATTTTCACTGCCTTTTTGTAGTTACCACGATCCTGATGAATCATTCCAAGCTGGTGAAGTGTTTGTGCAATTCCGCTTTTATCCCCCATTTCTTTTTTCATTTTCAGAGACTGATTGTATAAGTTCGACGCTTTTTCGTAGTTACCCTGAAAATAATGAATCGTTCCAAGCTGGTGAAGTGTATATGCAATTCCGCTTGTATCTCTCAGTTCTTCTGCAATTTTCAGGGCCTGATTATAGATTTTCAAGGCTTCTTCGTAGTTGCCCTGCTTCTCATGAATCATTCCAAGCTGATGCAATGTTATTGCAATTCCACTTTTATCTCCCAATTCTTTTTTCATTTTAAGGGACAGGGTATACTTTTTCGCTGCTTCTCCGTAGTTACCCTGCTGCTGATAAATCAGTCCAAATTGGTGCAGTGCCTTTGCAATTCCGTTTTTGTCACCTAGCTCTTTTTTAAGCTTCAGTGACTGTTCATAATTTTTCAAGGCTTCTTCGTAGTTGCCCTGAAGGAAGTAAACATTTCCAAGTTGGTGCAATGTATACGCAATTCCACTTTTATCTCCCAATTTTTTTTTCATTTTAAGGGAGTAAATGTACTTTTTCGCTGCCTCTTCATAATTACCCTGCTGCTGACAAATCAGTCCAAACTGGTGAAGTATGTATGCAACTTCGCTTTTATTTCCCAGTTCTTTGTTGATTTTCAGTGAACGATTGTATAGTTTCACCGCTTCTTCGTAGTTGCCTCGATCCTGATGAATCATTCCAAGCTGGTACAGTGTTTGTGCGATTCCGTTTTTGTCCCCAATTTCCTCATATTTATATAAAACATCATTATATATTTTCAATGATGTATTCAGATCACCAAGGAGGTAGTAAATTATCGCAAGGTTGTACTCAGCGTTTGTTTTTGTTTCTCCTGATGTCGTGTTGATCGAATCTGTTAATAGATCCATTGCAAGTTTAATATGTCCCCAGCGGATCAGATGATTTACCGTACTTTCTACAATTTCGTTTGCTTTTTTCCATTCTTCTGCCTGGAAGTAATAGTCTCGTGCTTTTAAATGGTCCCAAAGGCTTCCGGTTTGAGAAACTAGATTTTCATAGTATCTGGCAGCCCTGATAAGAAGCTCTTTTTTATCCAGTCCAGCTTCTCCCAGTTTTTTGAGTACAAAATCTTTTACAATCGTGTGCTCTGAGTAAACATTCGTGTAGTACTCCTGTTCTTTTGAGATGAGACTCCATTGGAGGAGTTTTTGTAGAGGTTCTCCGACAGCAGGACATTCATCTTTCTCATCGCCGATAATCCATGACCATGCTTCGACAGAAACTGCTTCTTCGTAGATTGAGGCGCAGAGGAGCAGTTTTTTTGCGTTCTCATCCAGTTTGGAAAATGACTTGTCCAGCAGGGTAAACTCGATAAGCTCTTTTTTCAGGGGTGACAGGTCCAGCAGTAAATCATCTATTCCCTGAACAGCGGCATGTTTTGCAAACTGGCCTATTGTCCAAGGGTGACCGCCAATAATATCATATATTTCCTTTTTCTTCTGAATTCCCAGATCTGCCAGTTCAGTAAAATTGTTCATTAACCAGTTGGTTTGAGGGAAGCGGAGTTCGGGAAGAGAAATATGTTCAATTACGGCAGCAAGCCTGCCATCAAGGGGATCAAAATCATAACGAGTTGTTATGAGGAATTTTGTGTTTCTGGTTGTGTTGTTAAGGAGATGCTGGATGAATGCTTTAAGTTCAGGATTTTCTATGTCGTTTCTTTCTTCGTTCAGACAATCTTCAAAGTTATCGAAAATGACCAGGAATCTTATCTGGTTTAGTATGTTTACCAGTAAAGAAGTTTTAACTTCAAGGGGAACCTGCTGGTTCAGAATCTGGTTCAGTTCAGATCTCCCTTTCATCAGCAAAAAACTATTGAATTTGTTCAGGACATCTTCTGGCCTAGTTGTGGGGGTAAATTTTATCCCCAAAGTACCTTCGAAGTAATGGCCCATTTTCAACGCAAATCGAGTTGCAAGTACGGTTTTTCCAATCCCTCCAAAACCGTGGATGACTGCAGCCCGCTTTACATTTGACTTGAAACCTTTTTCAAGCAGCCTCAGTTCTTTTCTTCTGGCAACAAAACCTTTTTCCATGACCTGCAAATCCGGCAGCATCATAGGTTTAAAAACGAATTCAGAAGGTTCCGGTTTTAAATTCCCTACATTAACGCAGTTGCAGTCTGAAAGATAAAGTACCGGAGTTGCAAAGTCAAGCCCATTACCGTTTTCTAAGTTCTTCATCACGAGTCTGGCTTCTTTTAAGGCAAGGTCAACAGGTTTTCCGCTTGCAATTGCTCTGTAAAAATGGTACGCAAACTTTGTAGCGACGTTATCAAGTACCGAATACTGCATTGCCACAACAGCAGGAATTCCTTTTTTGGAAAGCATGCTTGCCAGATCCCCAAAAGCTTCTTTATTTGAGCCTTTAGCTGATTCACATGAACTGAGCACCACAAGCCGGATTCCTCGTTCGGAAAAAAGGTCGGAAAGAGTTTTGTTGTCAATAAGTCTTGCTTTCTGGTCTTCGTTTTCAAAAACAAGATGACCTTTGCCATCTATACTGATCCCGTGACCTGTGAAATGAATAATATGGTAATCTTGCTCGTTCAGGTAGCCTTCGACGTTTTCAAAGGTTGCATCTTCAGTAAAATCCACTTTTATTTTTTGATCTCTTTGAAGTTTGTCCACTGCTTCAAGAATAATTTCCTGTTCTTTTTCCGTGTTCAAAGGTGAAATCCTTGGGTCATCCGGACCTGAAATTATTACCAGCATCCTGAGTACGGAGTCAAGGGGTTCAAGCTTTTTCTTCTTCACGCCTGCCGGCAGCCTTGAAATAAGGATGTTTCTTCTTCGAATCAGAAAATCTTCGTCGTCGTGAAGGTATTCCCAGGGCAGCGCCGCAATTTCAGGAACATCTTCGCCAAACCTGAGTGAAATCCTGAGTGCACTACCGTTTTCCTGGATTTCCTGTATGGATTTGTTGAAATACTCGCCAAGTTGACCGGAAAATACCCTGTTGTAAAGCATTTTCCCAAATTCAACATGCGGCTCTTCTATATCCTTTTCTTCCAGTGCCTCTGCATTTTCTTTATGTTTCTTTGGCTCTTCAGAACTTTTGGTAACTTTTTTCTCTATGTTTTCAAGCATCTGAGATAGTCTCAGGTCTTGCCTGAGTTCGAAATCGTTGCTTGCTACAACATTCCCCTCCTCCAGAATCGAGGCACAATATATATAGGGGGAAGCTTCGAGAAATCGGGTAATCTGAAAATCGAGAGAGGAGTACTCCAAAAAAATCACCGATCACTATTTAGACTCTATGTTTAATAAATTTATAGTGTATATAAAGATAAAAATAATAAACAAGAATCGGAAAATCGAAATGAAAGCAAAAATCCGACTTTAAATGTTTAAAAATCACAATAAAACTCACGAAAATTCAAATTGATTTTGATTAAAGTTGGCGTAAAAAGAAAAAAGTAAGCAATAGAAAATTCACGGCTTTAGTCTCTTAAAAAGACTCATTGAAAACATGGAAATTATGTCTATTAAACACTTAAATGGCAAGAGCTTAAAATATAACTGGAATGGACAAAATTTCAAATTATTCAATTTAATTTACGGAAAAGCCGGTCGTGTCTGCACGACCGGTGAGAGCCTGGGGTTCTAAAATTAATTAATTTCCAGCAGGGCTGCTGAAAAAGATTATTTCTGGTTTAACTCCTTTTACTCCTTCTTTTCCAGGCAGATGAGTTCGTCTGCATATGGTAGTACCTCTTTTATCCAGTCGCAGAACTCCCTCCACTCGTCAAGCTTGTGGTAACGGCGCTGGAAATAAATATTGCGGAGTTCGGCATAATTGGTTATAACGGTCCTTTTTTGCATGAATGCGCTCGGCAAGTCCTGGACAAGTTCCCTGAAAATTGCTTTCCGGTATTCGTTGTCTTCTTCACTGTCTCCCCCACGGGATTTGTAGGTTTTGATAAGGTCA
>DASXVB010000060.1:0-2457 GCA_036504475.1 Methanosarcina sp. | reverse complement strand
GACACGAAAAAACGTACACGCCTACGAGATATCTGACGATTTCTGGACTAAAATCAAACCATTATTCATTTGTATTCGGTTAAGATACTATCTATAAGAATGTGTTATTTTTGTTGCCATTTCTGTAAGCCTATAAATATAAATCGAGATGCATAGATTATTGCAGTAGTCATTGTAACGTTAACAGATTCTTTAACCGAATACAAATAAATCAAAATGGATGAAATGAAGGATCTTCTTGTGAAATGTTGAAGAAAAATCAGAAATTGATATGAGTAATCACTCGGAACTACGGAGATTCGGAACTACTGTAGTATCGGCAAAAGATATATACGATAAATATAATTTCTGTTTTTTATTTTTCAAAAGGAATTATGGCACAGGAAGTAGAAGATAGATAGCATGTCCAAAGTTAGGGAGGATAAAAAGGAAGTAGAAGAGCGAAATAAAGATCTTTTTATCAGCGCCTTCAAAACCACAGTTCCTGTTCTTCTTGGGTATATACCTCTCGGAATGGCTTTTGGGTTTCTACTTGATGGTGCAGGATATCACTGGATCTATACTTTCCTGATGAGCCTTTTTGTCTATGCAGGCTCGGGCCAATTTCTAGCAGTAGCTTTACTTGCTGCCGGAGCAGGACTGACTGAGTTTGCGATAGCCACACTGCTTTTGAATTTCAGGCACGCTTTTTACGGGCTGTCCCTGCTGGAGAAATTTTCTGGGGTTGGGAAGGTCAAACTTTATCTGGTGATTTATAATTGTTGGTAAAACATCCCTTTCTTTCAAGGGTTGGTGGATATGTTTAGAAAATGACAATCTAAAAAAAACGAAGTTATTATTGAATGTAGAATAAGAAGAAATCGGGAACGGCACCACAATTGGTTTTGTGGGTGACATTTTATTCCTGGCTAGGATATAATATGCCGTTCCATGAATGTGAAAATCCGGAACAGCTGAGAATGAGCGAGAGGGAATAGTTACTGTCCCGGGTATGGAAGCCATGGGAGATGATGAACCATGGCAGGAGTGCGCTTGATGCGCTTTATCGTGACGGGAGGGCAGCAGCCTACCTGCCCTTCCTGACATGCGACTGAATCAAAAGGTTACGGGCAATGGGATAGCCCGTTATGGTGCTAATGTCTAATCAGTTTTTTAATCATATGCGTGTTTACATTGTATATATTGGTTTTATAACTAGATAAACTTTTATTGTTCTATAGAGGGGTTAATATAATTGTTGTCTGGTATGAGTGCACGAGTTACAGATAAATAGAAAACCTGAAAATATATATATTTCGTGTATATGGCTGATTTGGACAGACAATGAATGACTAGTCGTCAAAAACATATCAAAACGACATGATTTTTTTAGTTTTATAATATGCGGCTGACACTAAAGTACCTTAAAGCGACGACACCCATATTTCACGATTCCCCAGTTATATACCTAAAATGGCACTTTTCGTTTTTGACGTTATAGTAGTAAGATTTATATAGTAGGAGAGGAATTCGGAGACAAGTTATTCCGCTAGTGGTTTTAATGGTAATCGGTGTTCTGTGACCACTTAAAATGATTCAGCGCGGATCAACGCAAGGAAAAACAAGCAAAACGCGGAAAAATTCTGTATTATATATTAATCTGTTTTGTCTACTGATACTGGTCAATACTATCAAAAAAGACTAAAACGCCGCATGTACCCGCGCGCGAGTTCGGTATTATTTAACCTAAATGCCCCTGCCAACTTTTGCGTCGGTTTATAAACAAAACGCAGAATCGTCTAAAATCCCACACATCGTTTACCATAGTAAATCAAATGAGCTTTCAGTTTACTGTGGTAAATTAAAGGTACGATCTTCGGCAGTGGCGCTTAATACATTTCCGGTATGTACGGCAACGCCATTCAATATAGGTTTTAATGAGAATCAGGAAAATGAGCCTTCAAATCAGATGAATTAATACTTTGTATAAAAAGATATGTTTCTTTAAAATATATTTGCCCAAAAACCATTCTTTTTATATAAAGAAAAACTACCCATTAAATAATAATTCTTTTTTATATGTAGTACATACTAATAATTATAATTATTTAATGAATATAAAAAGAAATCGAGGCTTGTGGAGTGAAAAAAATAATTAATATTCCTAAGGTGACAAAAGCGTGTAGAAAGTTTAGAGCTATTTTTACGGGTTGATGGTTATGGATATAGTCACGCTCGTTTTAGATTTTGCAGTTATCGTTTTTGTAATTTGGGTTATGTTTACAATTTTGTTCAAGCTTCTTTATTTTTTTGTACGAAAAAATAAAGAGTAACTAGTATATTTTTTATGTACTAATGACTCTGTTCCAAAATCTAGGACTTTTTTGAAGGGATGAAACAAAAACATCTCTCAACTTTTTGCTGAGTTTTCCTTTGAGCCAACCTTTTCCACACGTACGCCATTCAGAGAATTCAGGA
>DASXVB010000059.1:0-7548 GCA_036504475.1 Methanosarcina sp. | reverse complement strand
GGACCTGAAGGAAAGAAAGTGCTTATTAAGGAAAGAGTTCCGAAAGCCTATAGACATAAAGAAATTGATGAAAGGATCAGGGCCGAAAGAAACCGGACAGAAGCCCGCTTGATGTCTGAAGCCCGACGCAGTGGGGTTTCTACGCCGATTATCTATGACGTAGAAGACTTTAAGCTCAAGATGCAGTACATAGACGGTGTTCCCATAAAATACCTGATTACTCCTGAGCTTTCCGAAAAAGTGGGAGAACTTGTAGGAAAACTCCATAGTGCCGGTATAATCCATGGGGACCTGACAACCTCAAACCTCCTGCTTGCAGGCGAAAGGCTTTATCTCCTTGATTTTGGGCTTGCATATTTCGATAAAGGTCTCGAAGCCAGAGGGGTAGATGTCCATGTACTTTTCCAGACCTTTGAGAGTACCCATCGCAACCACCAGACCCTTATCGAAGCTTTCAAAAAAGGATATCAGAGTACTTTTATAGATTCAGAGGATGTACTCAAACGCGTTGAAGAAATAAAAAAGAGGGCTCGCTATGCATAAGATCGTGTTTGTTACGGGAAATAAAGGCAAGTTTGCCGAAGTTAGAGACATCCTCAAGACTTTTGGGATTGAAGTACTCCAGAACAAAGACGGCTATCCCGAATTTCAGGAGGATGAACTTGAGCCCATAGCAGCCTATGGGGCACAGCACGTTGCAAACAAACTGAACATGCCTGTAATGGTAGATGATTCTGGGATTTTCATAAAAGCCTTAAATGGCTTTCCAGGCCCTTACTCTCGTTTTATAGAGGACAGACTCGGAAACCCGAAAGTGCTTAAGCTTATGGAAGGGGAAACCGACAGGACAGCATATTTTAAGACTGTTATCGGCTATTGTGAACCCGGAAAAGAGCCTCTAGTTTTCCCCGGTGTAGTTGAAGGAAAAATAGCGTATGAAGAAAGAGGTACAGGCGGCTTTGGGTACGACCCTATTTTCGAGTATCAAGGCTCGACCTTTGGGGAACTTGGTGACATAGAAAAAAATAAAATATCCCACCGGCGTAGAGCTATTGACAATTTTTTGAAATGGTATAAAGGTGAACTTGAAAACCCTGACAGCAAGACTTGACAACAAGAACTAATAGCAAGACTTAGAGCCTATCGTAAATTATTTGCTATTTAGGGAATATATAGTAGCGGCAAAACGAAAAATTATACATGACTACGTGGTCTTTGATAACCTCTGAATGAAAATCGAATCATTGCTACCACTGCCGAAACCAAAAAAGAAATATGGAAGACCTCAAAAGATGATAAGAGAATAATTGAGTGGTATCTTCTATTTTCTGTACATGGATAATATTCAGAGCAACGGGATTTTTCGGATAGGCTCTAAGCCATGCAGGATCATAACGCGAGAAACTACGTAGTTATCCTTTCCTTTTGCATGAAAAATCGGCTACATCGACTTTGATAACCGCAACGCTATCAACCATTTTTTGATCAAACGAAAATTCTTTTCCTGTTTGGTGTTTCATTAAAATTGTTAATGCCGCTATTTTGTCTGAAGTATTTTCAACAATTTTAGCAGTTCCATTACCAATCAGACTTGCATAAGTATAGCCATATTTGCATGGGACATCTTCTGTAATCAGGCTATGTTCACAATCCATTTCAACACAAACACGATTGTTTTCTTTTATCACATCAATAGCCTGTCCCTCTTTTGCACAATGAAAATATAATACTAATTTACCATTGTTGTAAGTATGTCCAAAATTTAGCGGCACTACATATACGTTTCCATTATCGTTCATTCCAATTCTGCATACTTTGCATTCTTCAAGAACTTTTATCTTTTCTAAATCGTAACTATTCAGTGTATATTTAGCGGCGCTCCTTTGAGCGCCGCAAGAATAGCATCTAAAACATGTAATCCATTCTTTCTGATTGTAGAAATATATGCTCTAATTCTGCAGAAAGCTTCCGCTCCTTGCATGGTTCTGAAAGTTCCTGATATTTTCTGCTGTAATTTCATCATTCTGATGTCTCTTTCTGCTTGATTATTCTCAAACGGAACTTTCAAGTCTTCAAGGAATCTCAGAATCTTCTCTTTATGTTCTATAAACCTATCAAGCAGATTCCTTGCTTTGGTTTTTGGATTCTTACCACGTTTTCCTTGTTTTTCAGGATTAGAGAAGGTGGATTCTCTTCAATTCCTTTCATAACTACAGTATCGAACCTTTTTTCTAATGCCTTAATTTGTTCAAAATCCAAATCTTTGACTTGCTCTTTGCACTCATCAGCATACTTTTTCATTTCAGATAACAGCTCATTCATATCTTTAGCCCATTGCTGTTTATAATTTTCTTCAATTCCAATAAGTTCTCTCTGTAGATGAGCATTGCAAAGAGCATGATCACAATTATAACTGTTGTAAGGTTTCCATCCATCGTGAACTGCTATTCCTTTAAACTCTGGAAGAATTCCCATAGCATCTATCGCTTCTGATCCCCTTTTAGGATGAGCAAAATAACAGGTGTATTTGTCATTGGAAGCTACATGAAGCCAATGTCTTATTCCTTGAACTTTCATTCCAGTTTCATCACAATGGAGAACAGGAGAAGCTATCAACTTCTCTCTAATCATATTTTCAAAATCCTCTAAATTCCGGAAACATTCTCTTTCTGCTCTTATTATGGTAGCAGAACAGATTTTTATTCCCATAACGTCATCAAAAAACTCAGAAATCCTTTCATAAGGGATAAACTGATAGTTTTTACAGTAAATTGCCGAAGCTGAGATATTAGGACCATATTGAATTGGATATTTTGCTGATTCTGGAAAATCAGCTTTATTTAATCTTCCACAACAAGGACAGGTCTTTATCTGACTTCGATGTTCTGTAACAATAAGATTTACAGGCGGAATATCAAAAACCTGTCTTTTTTCATAAGCTTCAACTTCAATATCCTCAAGAATATGTCCACATTCTTTGCAGCAGTTCAAAGAATGTTCAATTACCTACTCAGGGTCATCAACCATTTCAAGAGTTGTCCCTGGATGACCTTCTTGACCTCCAAGTTTCTTACCACTATTTTTACGGAGACTCTTGGGATTAGATTTTTCTTTGACAAAAAAGTCAGTAGAAGGAGGTTTACTGCTATTTCTGCTGTTTTGATTTAAGCGAGATTCTAATAAGACTAATCTTTCACTGAGTTCTTTTATTTGAGATTCAAGACTTTCAATGTAAGCAATAACTTCAGGGTTTGAAGCACACAGAACAAGAATCTCTTCACGTTTCATCAAAGAGAAAAATGATTCATTTTATATTCAATTTTTCCTCAAAAAGAGGAAAAATTGTGTAGCCTTTACAAAGCTACCTGAATAGTTACTCTAAATCATCTATTATTTCTCTATCAGTTCTTCTCATAATGTAGTCAACTCATGGATTAACGGCAGTGTGCCTAAATTTCTGTAAAATTTTCCCTTTACTCCTTTATTCTTTTATACCCCATTACTATCCAGTTTTCTATCAAGTGGCGTAATTTCTGATGATCTACCAATGATTCATTAAATTCTGTTATGATCATCAGAAACTATTAACTTGACACCTTTTAATCCTCCTTCAATAAAAGCTCATCCGAAAAGTGCTGTGACCTACTGTATCTTTAAAATTAATAGTACCGTAATTAGAACTGATGCTGGATATTACAAGCCTATTGCAACTTTAAAATATTCAATTATTGACTTTTCGGATTGGCTCTTAGTAAACTGCAACCGCAGAAAAACTTTCTGGAATGGATTGTTCATATAATCCATTCTTTTTTCCCATGCTTCTTATTCTTTCAGTCTATTTTTAAGTAGAACAAGAGCTATATCTAATTGGTTCAGACCCAGTTTCAGGGCGATAGTAATAATCTCGTTATTTGAAAGATTACCAAACTCCCGTTTGATTGCAAATAAATCCATAATGCACTGCTGGTCCAAAATTAGCGGTCCATCAAGAAGATCTTTTGAGTTTGAGGCAGATTGTTCTTTTGAGGTTGGACCTTCTAGATTTTGACCTTTAAATTCAACTTTCCTCGGCTCTATAATCCCGCTTTCCAGTTTTGCAATGCTTCCTGCAGCCTCAGACGTTTCTGGCTCCTGCCCGTAAAGACATTCCATTTGCTGAAGACAGTGAGTCAAACAAACGCTTTTTATAAATTCTTCAACTTCCATGCCACTGATGCCTGCATACTTTTTTAATTCGGCAAGTTGCTCTTTAGAAAAAGATATGTAGAGCAGGTTTTCGTTAAACTCTTCTTCTATCTAAAACCCTCCACTTATTTTTTGTTAGATTGATTTTCTGTATTTTGTATCTCAGTAATTAGTATCTTCCCTATTGTTTACGTTTTATTCTGTTCGTTATCCTTCAAGCCTTTCTTTTACTTTTTTATTTTCAGAGTTTCTTAATCAAAAACTATCTGTTAATCAAGAGTTATTTGTTAAGATAATATTAAAGTCTTTATTACTTGCTCCATGTTTATTTTATACTAAGTTTGGAATCCAACATCAGCCGCAGATACTATCCTGCTGAAGCTACTGCATGTCTTTGACAGCTTGATGCTGATGATGGTTAAGGTAGCTCAGAAATAGAATACAGCGAATCTGTTATGGAAGATATATAAATAAATTAAAGTCCAAGTTGAGGCTTGAAGAACGAAAAGACTCTAGAAGCAGGAGATCAAAAACGATAAATCAAGAGTAAGAAATTAATAAGGCTCTTGCAGGTGAACCGTCACAGTTATCAATTTTCAGAGGAAAGCACATAAAAAAATATATTCTGGCTTTTATGGAACTGAGTTCAAGACATTCCACTATGTTCACATTACCTGAAAGAAGAATATGATGTGCAGGTAGGGTTTCAGAATAAAGGTTATCCACAGAGAAACTATCAATTCCAACAGTTTTGAAACCTTTCTCGACAATCCAGGCTGCTCCGCTTTCATCGAGGTATGCAGAGTCTAATTCTTCCTTCCCGGATTCCATATTCTGATAACCTGACTCTAAGCCTGGAGGACTAACTTCACCTGCGCTTTCTTGCTTTCGGGAAAATGTCTCGGTCTTCAAAAGGAGAATCGAGGTATTTTCAGGAGTTACTATATTCCCGAAAGCTTTTTCGAGAATGCCAGCAGTCAGTGCGCCTGATAATGAAGAAAAATCGAGAACAATAGCTGTACCCATGAGGTTTTTGATTTCCAATTTGTCAATGGTCAGGCCATTTTTCAGGACATGAGAAGGAGCATCAACATGGGTGCCGGTATGGCTTCCAAAACTTAACTTTGAGACAGCATAGCCTTCTTTTTCAAGAGTACATATTCTTTCAATTACAGGTATCGGGTCACCGGGAAAAATCCGTGTAAAAGGAGAAATTGGGGTTGTAATATCTATAACTTTTCCATGAACCGGGATTTTATTAATATCAACCTTAATTTCTTCCACGCTAGCAGGAATTCCTTCTGTATCAACCGGAATCTCTTCCATATTCAGACCTCATTCCATATAGATAATGGACTTGTTTGTGCACTCATCTATGCATTTCATACAGAGATTGCACTTTTTGGAGTCGATCTTTGCAAGCTCGTTTTCCTCGTAAATTGCGTCCACAGGACAGATATTTTTGCATTTTCCACACCTTTTACAGCCGAAAACCACTACGTATCCGGTTTTTTCTGACATCCGTGAACCTTTGGCACCTTATGGATATATCAGTTTCTGAGAAAAGCCCTATCTTTATAAATGGATGTCCATACTATTAAAATGGAGACAAAAACAAGCCTTATATATAAAAAAAGAATATGCAGACTCAGGTATGGAAAACTTCACTGAAGATGAAACCGGCTCTTATTACAGTTATCTTTCTGAAGGGTGTAGACTCTGCCAAGAGGGCGCTAAAATGGTACTCTTCGTAACAGGCCTCTGCCCTAAGAGCTGTTTTTACTGTCCACTGTCTGATGAAAGACGAGGAAAAGACCTCGTTTTTGCGAATGAAAGGTCTATAAGAAGCGACGAAGACTTAATCAAAGAAGCCGCGCTTATGAATGCTCTCGGGACAGGGATTACAGGTGGAGAACCCTTGCTGAAAATTGAACGTGTTCTTCATTACATCCGAATGCTCAAGGCTTCTTTTGGAAAAGAACACCACATTCATCTGTATACTTCGCTGGCCCCTAGCAAGCAGATCCTTGAGAAACTCGCAGATGCAGGCCTTGATGAAATCCGTTTACATCCGCCGCAGGAGTGCTGGAAAGATCTTAAAAACAGTCAATACGCAGATGCTCTGAAAAATGCAACGGAGTTCGGAATCGAAGCCGGAATTGAAATTCCCGCCCTTGAAGGAGCGGAAAAAGTTGCAGCTTTTGCAGAAGAAATGGGAATTTTTCTTAACCTAAATGAACTTGAATTCTCGGACAATAATTCAGAAGCCCTCCTGAAAAACGGCTTTTGCCTTGAGTCCGACACATCCTGCGCAGCTGCTGGATCCTGCAAATCTGCTGGCATTGCCTTTACAGCATGTAAAAAAGCCCACTTTTGTTCCTCAACCTATAAAGATGCAGTTCAGCTCCGCAAAAGATTTCAGCGGATTGCAAAGAACACAGCAAGAGAATTTGATGAAATTACAGAAGACGGCACTCTAATATATGGGGTAATTGAAGGGGGAAATCAGAAACTTGCAGAAAAAACTCTTCAGAGTATGGAAATCCCATCAAAATTGTTTGAAATAAAAGAGGGAAAAATCGAGATAGCCTGGTGGGTACTTGAAGAGCTAAAAGAAGACATTAAAGAAAAACTGGAACCTTCCGGATCAAAGCTTTCAATTATTGAAAGATATCCATTCGAAGGCGGACTGCTTGTCGAGCTAACTCCTCTTTAAATAGTCTCCGAGCAAATGAGCAAGTAAGAATTATTCTTGCTTGAGTTAAGAAGATAGTTTAAACTTATTAAATTTTTTCTAAAATATTTCATTTCCAAGATATAATAACCTAATAACCTCTTTCATGAAATACTTCTTTTATGTGAAGAAATCTCTCCAGATTTTTTCTAAAAAATATTATATAGCTAGAGGAGCAATTCTATTTTAATTTAAAAGTTAATTACATTTAAAAGATTTTATGTGTTTCCTATGCCCTACCCGGTTGTGCATGTGTTATTCTTTGTATTCTGTATCAGTGCAGTAGCAGTCTACGCTACTGTCAGATCGCTTTTTCGAGGAGAGCTGTCTCTTAAGGGCTTAAAACACTTACTATTACTGCTGTTTGTAGGTAGTATATGTGCCTTATTTCCGGATATCATAATTGTGCACAGTCTCCTCGTAAAAGGTACTATAGAACACTGCTGGATCGGCCCGATTCCAACGCATTCGCTCATATTCAGTCTTCCTGCAGTCCTATTAGGAATAATTGCAGGATATGTTATATACAAGGAACCTGGAAAAGCTATGTGTCTTGGTCTTCTTGCAGAAGCTGCCTTTACTTCGCACTTGTTGCTGGATGATATCAGCGAAAGAGGTTGCGAGTACCT
>DASXVB010000058.1:0-8428 GCA_036504475.1 Methanosarcina sp. | reverse complement strand
AGCAAAAAATATAAGTAAGAGTTCAACTTTTCTTAGGGATTTTTACCAACAAAGATATATACTAAACACTATTATTTTATAGTGAAATATAAGATCACTATACAGGAAGCAAAACGCTTTGTTAAATCTATTTTGTCTAGGAGGGAACCTGATCATGTAGATCGAATGGACTCTAAATCCGTTCAGCCGGGTTAGATTCCCGGGGTTTCCGCCATATTTCTGAATCCCGGAATGGCAATACAACATTCCCCAAAATAATTAATCTGGATATTTTTTTCCAGAATATTTCCAGAACTTATAAATTGGTTCTACTGTATGGGATCGCTTTTATTTTCCGGGTAGCGGTCAGCAAACTGCTGATTCCGTGCTTATATTCAGTAAGCTGGGATTCTGAAGTACTATTTTTTGGAAATCATCCGGGCTTTTAATTCACCGAGGTGACACTATGGACAAAAAACCATTAGATGTTCTAATATCTGCGACCGGGCTCTGGATGTCCAGAACTGGAACGCTCCACAAAATCAAGCATCATGAGGTCTCAAGAAGGAAAATATATATTGAAATGGCATGCGGAGACCGACTTGTTGTAAATAATTCCAGGAGCTGTAGAACAGCTAGAGCTTTCAGACACCACAAGTACAGGAAAACCTGCAAGCACTGTAGGGTTTCAGACGAAGATATCGCTAATTTCTTTGCTGTGGCGACCGAAAACAAAACTAGTGTGAAAGTTAAGGTAGTTTCTGCTCCGAAGGTCAAAAAAGCTATGCCGAAATCAGTTTCAAGGGCTCCAAAACCTCTGGAAACCCCTGTATCTGCACAAGCATCGAAGAATACATCTGGATCTGTACCTTCAACTGCAAAAACAGCTTCAAATTCGTCTCTAAATTCGTCTGTTCCCGCATCAACTCCTGCTCCTGCACTTACACGAAGCCAGCTTGACAGAGTTGAAACTCTCTTAAGTCCGGAGGACAAAATTTCTCTGAATACGGCAAAGACTTTCAGGGAACTTGAGTCCGAACTGGTGACAAGAAGAAAAGACGATTTTCAGCGTCTCTATGCCGATGATAGAGAAGACTACCTCGGAAAACTCGAGCGTGATATTACGAAATTTTTCGTGGACCGGGGTTTTCTGGAGATCAAGTCTCCTATCCTTATTCCAGCAGAATATGTGGAGAGAATGGGCATTAACAGTGATACTGAACTTTCAAAGCAGGTCTTTAGGGTAGATAAAAACCTCTGCTTGAGGCCAATGCTTGCCCCAACTCTTTACAATTATCTGCGAAAACTCGATAGGATTTTGCCAGACCCAATAAAGATTTTTGAAGTGGGACCCTGTTACCGGAAAGAGTCTGATGGAAAAGAGCACCTAGAAGAATTTACTATGGTGAATTTCTGTCAGATGGGCTCGGGCTGTACTCGGGAGAATCTTGAATCCCTGATTAAGGAATTTCTGGACTATCTGGAAATTGACTTCGAAATCGTAGGAGATTCCTGTATGGTCTATGGGGATACCCTTGATGTAATGCACGGGGATCTGGAACTTTCGTCGGCAGTCGTCGGGCCAGTTCCTCTTGACCGGGAATGGGGCATTGACAAACCTTGGATAGGTGCAGGTTTTGGGCTTGAGCGCTTGCTCAAGGTTATGCACAACTTCAAAAATATAAAGAGAGGATCAAGGTCCGAATCATATTATAACGGGGTTTCAACCAATTTATAAGCTGAAAAATCCGTTTAAAGTACCTGGAGCACCTAAAAACGGATTGGCAAGATTTAGAACATCAGTATTGAATGGCAAAATAAAACGACAATAATTCATAAAAATGTTGAAATGGCAACGTTGAATGGCAAAAATAGAATGGCAATATTGAATGGCAACGTTGAATGGCAAAAATGAGATGATAAAAATTCAATATGGCAAAATAGGCTAAACAACGAATTGAAATGGCAATTCGACCCCGATAGGGTCGTAAATCTTGGAAATCTATGAGAGGGTGAAATTTTGATCCAAAAAATGGCATTTGGTGAGTTTGACAGTCTAAGGGAAGAAATTATTGAAGGTTATCAATTATCTGACAACGACCTGCGGTTTCTTCTATCCCTTGAATCCAAAGACGATTTGGAAAAACTTTATTCTGCAGCGCGAAAAGTAAGAGATCATTACTTTGGCAACAGGGTATTTCTTAATTGTTTCATCTATTTCTCCACTTACTGTAAAAATCAATGTTCCTTTTGCTACTACAACTGTGGAAACAAGATCAATCGTTACCGTCTGACCACGAAAGAAATAAAAGAAACCTGCAAAACCCTGAAGGGAGCTGGATTTCATATGGTTGACCTGACCATGGGAGAAGATCCCTATTACTATGAAGACCCGAACCGGTTCGTTGAGCTTGTCCAGATTGTAAAAGAGGAACTTGGGCTCCCCATAATGATTTCTCCAGGCCTGATGGATAATGCTACTCTTCTCAAAGCCCGGGAAAAAGGAGCAAACTTCCTGGCCCTTTACCAGGAAACATATGACACTGAACTCTATCGGAAACTTAGAGTTGGGCAGTCATTCGATAGACGTGTCAATGCACGCCGTTTTGCTAAAAAGCAAGGATACTGTGTAGAAGACGGAATCCTTACAGGCGTTGGAAACGACATAGAATCTACTATTCTGTCCTTAAGGGGAATGAGCACAAACGATCCTGATATGGTCAGAGTTATGACTTTCTTGCCCCAGGAAGGAACCCCCCTTGAAGGTTTCAGGGATAAATCAAATCTCTCAGAACTGAAAATTATCTCGGTTCTCAGGTTAATGTTTCCTAAACGCCTTATCCCTGCCTCCCTTGACCTAGAAGGCATTGACGGCATGGTTCACCGCTTAAATGCAGGGGCAAATATTGTTACTTCCATTCTTCCTCCCGATTCCCAACTTGAAGGCGTTGCAAACTATGACCGTGGCCTTAAAGAACGGGACAGGGACATAAAAAGTGTGATCCAACGGCTTGAAACCATAGGCATGGAACCTGCCAGGCAGGCTGACTTTGAGGTAGTCCTGGGGTGCTAGCTTGAAAACTATCTGTCTTGTGGGCGGGAAACTCCAGGGCTTCGAAGCTGCATATCTGTCTAAAAAAGCCGGAATGAAAGTAGTTCTGGTAGATAAAGATCCGCAGTCCTTGATCCGAAACTACGTGGATGAATTTCACTGCTTTGACGTAACAAAGGAACCTGAAAAACTTTTGGCGCTTTCAAAAAGAGTTAATGCTTTACTTCCTGTAAACGAAAACCTCGCCTGCATCGAATTTTTGAGTTCCATAAAAGAAAAGTTCTGCTGCCCGGTACTTTTCGATTTTGAAGCTTACCGGATAAGCAGGGACAAAAAAAGCTCAAAAAATTATTTTAAGTCCATAGGAGTTCCGACTCCGCAGGATAGACCTTCTGAACCACCCTATTTTGTAAAACCTCCCTGTGAAAGTAGCAGTGTCGGAGCCAGAATAATCTATGATAAAGAAGAACTTGAAGCCCTTGAACCTGATATGCTGGTTGAAGAATATGTGGAAGGGGAAGTCGTTTCTCTTGAAATTATAGGAGATGGAAATCATTTTGCCGTGGTAAAAGAAACCCTGGTCCATATAGACGGAACTTATGACTGCCACATGGTAACCCCGCTTCCTGCTAATCCTTTATTCAGGCAGATATCCCATGATCTTGCAGCAAATCTTCCCTTAAAAGGGATCATGGATGTGGAAGCTATCTCCGGTCCAAAAGGGCTCAGGGTAATTGAAATCGATGCTCGATTTCCAAGCCAGACTCCGACAGCCGTTTACTATTCTTCAGGGATCAACTTGATAGAGCTTCTTTTCCGCGCCTTTACTGACGGTATCGAAGAAATCAAGGCTTTTCCTGAAAACAAATATTGCATTTACGAGCACCTCATGCTCAGAGAAAACGGGCTTCTTGTTCCTGTGGGAGAACAGGTACTGTCAAAGGGCAGCGACTATGGGAAATTCTATGACGAACCCGGTATTGAGATTTTGCTTTGTAAAGGAGAGAACCTGGTATTTACCCTGATTTCCTGGGGCAAGGATAAAGAAGAAGCCGAAGCAAAAAAATGCAAAGGACTTTCGGTTCTGAAGGAGCATTTCGGAGCCGGTATGAAGGGATAAAGAAAAGAACCAAAAGGGAGTTAAAAAAGATTAAAGAAATTAGAGGTACCTAAAACAGGAAATGGAGATAATTATGGCACCCTTAACCCCAGATGATTTGACAAATATTGACAAGCAGCCTCAGGAAGCAGATTCTGCTGTGCAGAAAGTAACAGGGCTTGACGTAAAAGGAGTCTGCGAAAAATACTGCATTTACGAGCATTTTATGCTCGAAAAAAACGGGGTTCTTATTCCTGTAGGAGAACAGGTTCTTTCCAAGAGTAGTGACCATGGGAAATTCTATGAAGAGCCCGGAATTGAGATTTTACTTTACAGAGGAGAAAACCCTGTATTTACCTTAATTTCCTGGGGCAAGGATAAGGAAGAGGCCGAGGAAAAAAAATGTAAAGGACTTTCGGTTTTGGAGGAGCGATTGCATGAAGGAATAAATTCGGGAACTGAAAAGAAAATTGAAAAGGATTGAAGAGACTAAGATTTAAAAAACTCAAATTTAAAAAAATTAAAACCCATAAAACTCAGTTAAAGAAACTGAGATTCAAAAAACCCAGATTCAGGAATCTAGGATTTAAATTTCCCAAAAACAGGAAATGGCGATATAGATGGCACTTTTAACCCCAGATGATTTGATAAATATTAATAAGCAACTTCAGGAAGCCGATTCTGCTGTGCAAAGAGTAACTGGGCTTGACATAAAAAGCGTCTGCAAAGCTCTCTACGGTACCTCCCCAGGTTCTGAAAAAGTAGGCATCGTGCCTGTAACTTCAGGAAACGGGATAATAGGAAACTTCTCGGCTTCCCTGCAGGCAATTACACAGTATTTCGGATTTGATGATTTTGTTACGGATATGCCGGATGTTAGTGGCTATTACGAAGCTGTACAGAACGGAGCCGAGATTATCCTTATGGCAGACGACCACACTTTCCTTGCCTATAACCTCAAAAATGGAAAAATAGCCAACAATCAGCCCTGCACAGGTATAATCTATTCTGAGATTGCTTCCAGGTACCTGAAAGCCGACTCAAAGGACATACTTGTTGTGGGACTCGGGAAAGTAGGTTTTCCCGGAGCAGCTCATCTTGTTCAAAAAGGCTTTAGAGTTTATGGATATGATGCTGATGAAGCACTCCTGAATAGGGCTGTATCAAATCTTGGAGTGATTCCTTTAGACCTTGAAAACTCAAAAAAGTTTTCTATCATTTTCGAGGCGACCCCATGCGCAAATACGATTCCAGAAGCCGTACTTTCGGACAATTGCATGCTTTCAACCCCGGGAATTCCTTGCGCAATTTCTGAAGAGCTTCGAAAGAAATATAATGTGCAACTTATAACTGAACCCCTGGGAATAGGAACGGTATCAATGCTGTATTCCGTGCTCTAATGTCTGGGTTTCACAAGCCTTTTTAAATTTTGAGTTTGAGGATCTTATCCCCAAACCCTATCCAGCGCAACCCTTTTCAAAAAAGGCTTGATCGAAAACCTTTTGGGAAAAGGTTTTATCGAAAACCCTAACAACGCTTGGATTTTTGAGAACCTTATTCCCAAACCCTATCGGCGTGATCACAAGCCTTTTCAAAAAAGGCTTGAGCGAAAAACAATTGCTAAATCTAAAACGTCATGAAGGCGTGATCAACCGGCGCAACGGTTGAGGCACAGCGGTTGCAGTTGCAACGCTCGCATTCAGGAGAGTTGAATTATGGACAAGAAAAATTGTTTCAGTTTCACTTTATGGCTTTTTACATCAATCAGAGATGTTGAATTCTACATCATTTTGCCGTAAAAAATCCACTATTACTTTGGGGTGTACACCCAACCCTACATTAAAATATTGTTCTGTATCAGTTCCAAAATCAAGTGAAAAACTTCTAGTTTTACTTTGTATTGCCCATACATTTCCGTTTATATCAAATATAGGGCCTCCGCTTTGCCCTGGTAAACCAGGTGAAGATGTTTCCAAAAACAAACCTACTTTTCCAGTTGTGTCATCTTCTTCGAAATTATCTCTTGTATATATACCTTCGATAGGAAAGCGAGGCACTGGAACTGCGCCTTCACATAGTTCAAAGTTATGTTTTTCGGCATTATAAGTTGCACTTATATCATGAAAAGGGAAACCAAGTTTACAAAGTGAAGTCCCAGGCTTTATATTTTCGGGATTTTTAAACACTGGATATGATTCTATAGTGCTTAAATCAAAATTTTTAAGCCTTCCTATAACTAAATCATTCTCTTCTAGAAAAACAACGTTTTCTATCTCTGCATCGTCCATACCCCACCAATACGAAAGGTCTGTTAACCAATCTGGATCTTTTTCAAGTTTATTTATTCTATTTATTTTATCAGTTTCAGTTAAAGAGTTATTTTGTTGAATTTGGTCGACTTCTCGGGTATATTTTGATACTAACGGTTCACTGTAATCAAGTTTTTTCGACAAATCAAATATATGAGCAACAGTAATGAACCATCCATCATCGTTAATTATAACAAATGCTCCTCCTGAGCAGGAAACCACATCATCGATAGTTTTACTGGTAATAATCACAGGCCAAGTATATTGACTAGCAAGCTCATAAGCTTCAGAAAACACTTTTTTTCACCAAAGAAGTATTTTTTTTCTTAAAGATAGAATTTTATTCTATATAATTAACTTCTATTTTTTGTAGCATTACAACTAAAATATTTATTTCGAGAAACATGTTTGAATTATCAGGCAACTATCAGAAAAAGGATAACAGAAAGATCTATGAAAATTGAAAGAACATCTGTGGAAAACTGGATAATAAACGCCACTTGAGAAAAGATAAAAATTTAAGGAAAATAAGTGGGAGTTTAGTTCCCACAACAAGGTTATTTCGCCGTAATTTTCAGTTTCGTTATGTCAATGGCACTTTCAGGGCAGATAGCAACACAACGGTGGCAACTTGTACCGAGGCATTTCTGGCTGTCGTATTTCGCGATTCTTTGGCCACCGATTTCCACGATTTGAATAGCAGACTCAGGACACTCTTCTACGCATTTTTGGCAGTAGATACATTTTTCCACTGGAACTTCGAGGATTATACCTATTTCTTTAAGAATGGAAAGTCCACCTGGTCCTACCTGCTCTATGTCTTTGCTGACTCTCTTCTCGATGCTTACGTGTTCAAGAGTTTTTGGAAAAGAAGGCAAACCATAGAGCTCAAGCATCTGGTCATACATCTCAAAGGGCATACCCTGAGTCCAGTAGGAGAGTTCACAGAGATAAAAGTGGTTAAAAGTCTCGCTGGTTGCCATCATTAGGTGGTCAGCAGTAATTTTCTTTGCAATCGTGACTACCGCATCCAACCTGGACTTATCAAGCACAAGTTCTCGAGCAAGCGCAAGCGAGGTATTTCCGAATTGGACTATTCTTTTTGCGTAACCTGGCGCGGCTCCGAGCCTGCGGGAATCTTCAGCGTCCACATAGGCTCCAGAGGCCCCTGACATATATGCATACTCTAGATCTCCATACTTAATTCCGGATTCAACGATGAGAGTCATGTGGGCAGCCCGAATTGCCCCGATAGCTTTTCCGGCTTCTTCTATATCATTTTCAGTGATCTCAATACCAGGGCCTAGAATCAGCTTTCCGTTTGGAAGTTCAGGAGATTTCTCAATCAACCCACTTTTGAGTGCAAGCGCCAAGGCTGAGATAACTCCCGTCCCGGTGATTCCAACTGCCTCGTGGCCATATGACTCTTTTATTTCACCTGTAACTGGATGAATAAGGTAAGCATTTTGCTTTTCCATTTCTTTGTCAAGAACCATAATTCTCCAGTACTGTCCCTCAGGTTTTATGTCACAGATCGCGCCAGGGCTCGCGAGCATGCCTGAGCTTATACCCTGTCCTTCGATTGCAGGCCCTGCTGCCGCACTTGCGGTGATAATCCTATCCCCGACTTTAAGAGCCATTTCGGCATTTGTCCCGTAATCCGTGACAAGAGAAGGTTCAGGCTTGAGAAGGAAATCGGTTTTAAGCATCATGGCCAGAGCATCAGCCCCAATTTCATGTTTGATTGCAGGAGGCACAATAACTTCACAGTTAGGCAAATCTTTTTCCCTGAAAATCTCTGAAGCAGGAAATACGCGAGCATCTCTTTTTACGTTCTGAACTCCAAGCTTCTTTTGCTTGTTTTCTCCCGCATAGGCCAGATCCCTTATTTCGATATTCTGGAAAAGGGAAAGCTGAATAGGATTGCCACAAACTGCCAGCCGTTCCACTCTGGAGAGGTCAACGTCAAACCGCAGGAACATTCTCCTG
>DASXVB010000057.1:0-17625 GCA_036504475.1 Methanosarcina sp. | reverse complement strand
TCAATTATCTGTTCTTAATATTTACTTTTCAATTTATCTATTCTTGAAACTTACTTTTCAACGTTCCAGTTCTTTAGAGATTTTGCAGCTTTTAATTTGCAGCTCTTTGTTTGTTAGTCAAGTTACTTTCAGGCTGGCAGTCAATAAATCTGGTCTTACATACTCATTTCTGGAACCTTTAATTTAAGTGCAGATGTATCCCCAAAGTTCTTTGGGGGATTTATGTTTCTGTAACTTTCAAACTGCTCATAATATTGAGCACGCTCGATCAATCCTTTGAATATTTCCTCCATTGTATTCACCTCTATTTCCAAAAACTACTCCAGCACTTATTAATCTCAGCCTAGCAGAGTGAAAGTATTTCTTGCAAGGCTCCAGCAAAAAGTTTCAGATCTAGGCTATGGAGGCTAAAAACGTTTCCAAAAAACTCTCAAGAAATAGATTATGCTAAAAAGAAAAAGTGTTAAAAGGAAAAACGGGATAGAAAATATTAATTCTTTTCTTTTGCAGTTATATTCCACAGCTCTTCCTGCTTTTCAGGTCTGCATCCGGAACCCGGTAATATCTTCTAGGAAACTGTCAATTAATTCGTAATGGCCCCTTTCATATCCTGCCAGCATTTCGAAGAATTTTCTCAGGCTTTCCTCTTCTACCGTTTTTGCAACTTCCGAATAGAAATCTTCGCTTTTTCTCTCGTGCCTCATAGCTGCAAGAAGGATGCCAGCATCACCAAGCGTGATCTCCCCACTTTTTATGCGACCTATATCAAACTCAGGGCTGAAAGACTGGCCACTTGGAATTTCCGTACTGGTTACAGGTAGTTCTCTCTTATCACGGTATCCTTTGAGGTAGCTAAGATGTTTTACCTCTTCATTTGCCAGATACTCGTAGAGTTCCTTAAATTTCGGATCGTCCATTAAAGCAGCTTTACTCAGGTAGAAATTCCTTGCTTCTTTCTCTCTCTCGATTGCTAACGCTACGGCTTCTTCAATTCCTTTAAGATTTTTTACTTCCTCTATTATATTTTGATACTCGCTTTGCATATCTCTTACCCCTCTGAGAACTTATCTTTTCAAATATCCCCATTTTTTGAAGTTTTTATTTCTCGCTTTCTTCCTGAATTTTCTTCTTTTTTCGTTCTTTCACTTTAAGGATTATATCTTCAGAAGGCCTCTCAAGCCCGAATATATCATAAATTTCATAAGGATTTGCAAGAACTCTTATATTTTCCATCTGTGCAAGTTTTTCCGAATTTGTAACATCTACTTCGCGCATATTAAGTTCAAAGGCTCTACCGCTGGGCGCAGAGGTTTTTACACTCCCTCTTTTCTGGTCTACAGGCAAAATAAAAATAGGTGTTTCTCCTTTTGCAGTCTGAGAAACTGCATTTGTAACAAGGGTATCTGCAATTCCATACACGATTTTTGCCACTGTATTGGCAGTTGCTGGGGCTATCAGCAGAAAATCATAGTATCCCATCTGTAATGGGCCTGCGATGAACGGAGAGTTAGGGCCTGCATCGACCTTGAAATTTGGAAAATCGTTCTGGATTTTATCCCACAGGTGATACCATTTCATTACGGTTTCTCCCTCTTTGGAGAGGAAGACCATTGCTTCAACCCCTGTTCGATTCTTTATATCAACTAGAATGCTATAGGTCTCAATCATCTGGTCTCCCGAACCTGTTATTCCCCATGCTATCCTTTTGATTTTCTTATTCAATGATTCTACCAAAATAACTCCTCCTCAAGTAATTATGTCAAATCATGGACTTATTTCTCTTTGTGACTAACCTGACATCTGGGAAATCCGTCTTTCCAAAGTTTACATTATTTGACTTTCATCTTTTGGCGTTTCAAGTTGCTGGGATTCGGACTCTTTTTCTAACGAAGCTTTTTTTACAAGTTGGGATGTTTGGACAAGCTTTTTTAAGGTTCTTCTAAGACTTCTCATACCTTCAGAGTCTTCAGCTACTCCTTCTGCCCCTTTGTCCTTCGACCAGAACGTTCCCCCCATGTTAGCTCCAAAAGAGCCTCCTCCCACAGGTATCATTTCGTTGATCACATAAAAGTTCAGGATAGTCTGGATTGCAGGTTCCTGCCCCCCTATCCTGTCTCCTCCGTCTGCAATGCCCATTCCCACTTTATTCAAAAAAACTTTGGGGTTTTTGGCAACTACGGCTCTGCACCTGTCCATTATTGTTTTGGTCTGAGCACTCAATGTTCCCTGATAAACTGGAGTTCCAATAATCCATGCGTCCGCCCAGGTCATTTTGTCATAAAGTTCAGCTGAGATGTCATCTTTGTGAATGCAGCCTTCTTTTGTCCTTATACAGAAATCACAGTGGATACAAAAATTTAGTTTTTTCCCTTTGGAAGAGAAATAGTCAGTTTCTGCGCCATATTTCTCCTCTGTAATCTTCAACGCTTCCCTAACCAGAAAATCAGTCGCCATATTCCTGGGACTTCCGGATATTCCGAGAATTCTTATCGGTTTTGCTTCGGTTTCTTGCATGTCCCCTCCAAATTGCAAGTAAAATTACGCATGTACTCAAATATATTTGTATGTATGTCTTTTTAGACAAATAATTTTATACTTGAATAGTTTTATACCCTAATCTTTAAATTTCTTTGCCTTTGCCTAGCAGGTTTTCTGTAAATCTTATCAAAAAAGTCCAATAAATATATTACTCTAGCCCAAATCGGAATATATTCTCTTTTTTTGGAGAAGTTGTCCCCAATTAAGACATGTCAAAGGTTCTCTTATCGAAAATCTGATATAGATGCTCCTAAAACATAAAATTATAATAAACTCTGGAAAATGCCAAGGCATAAGATTTCTTTAAATATTAATTCTGAAGCTTGGGGATCACACACAAGGGATCTAGTTATCACATGGTTTAAACTATTGTATATACATTGAAATAAAATACATCATTATAGGAACAGAGTAATCTAAAAAAAATCAGATATTCCTTAGAATAAAAAAGCAGATTTTGTTATTTAAAGTACGGAAGCTGAAAGTTCACTGTAAACAGATATTTAAGTCCTGATTTTAACATATTAAGAAAATAAATTGGATTGAGTCTCAGTTCATTAACTGAGAATTTTCCAATCGATAATATACCTTATCCACAATTTTCAATTTTATTATTATCGGTGTTTACATTAGTTTCTTTTGTGTTTAAGCGTACTACTGCTGGAGCAGGCAAGTCATGGAAATAGTTACCGGAAGCTTCTATATTGCTAAGAGTTCCCTGTAGTTCTAAGCCTGCGTATCCACCACCGGATGTAGTACAATCATTGTTTGTAAAGACTCCACTGGTAACAGAATCAAACCGGCAGGACGAATTAGTCCGGTTAATGAATTTACAATTCTTAACTGTAATACCATTTACATGATAGGCGTATATACCATCGTGTCCACATTTATTTACAGTTACTGAATCTATCAGTACGTTACTGGATTGTGAAATAAGCATGGCATCGTTACATCCATTCTGGAACGTAACATCCTGAATTGTTAATCCATTGCAGTTCACTAAAGTTGCCATGTTGTAACAGGAGGTTCCAAGCCTAACACCAGAATAATAGTCGGACTGGCTGCCATCAACAGTTATGCCGTTTATCGTAACATCACTAGCAGAACCGCCTCTGATCATAAGCATGGCTTTCTTTTCTGTAATACTGCTCTCGCGACCACCCCATACTGGTAGTCCTGCAGCAAGCTTAATCTTTGTACCTGAATCTCCTTCAAGAATGGTGTTGCTGCCTATCCGAAGAGAATCACTTATATCATATGTAAACGGGCCTTTAAGATGGACAGTTGTACCTGGGTTCTCTGCGGCAAATTCAAGCGCCTGATTAATCTGGACGTCATCGGCTTTTCCATCACAATTATAGTCTCCACTTCCGTCTCCGGCAACAGTTACCACCTTTGAACTCTGTGTACTCGGCGCGCCTAACGCAGCCTGTGCAGTTGTTAAAATAAGGCATGTTACCAGGAATAGGGTTCCCAGTTGTCTTTTTTGCATCGTATCACCTTTGGGTTGGATTTTTATAGGGATTTAAGTGAAATCAAAAACATATACAGTAAGGTACTTCTTTCCCAAATATTACTCAAAATTCCATATCACGTACTCGTAATACTTACTTTTCCGAACTAATCAAATCAGGTAGGGATTTAGAATTCTTCAATAGAATTTCCTGATCAGGTCGGCTCTATACGGGTATTTAAGATTCCTATTACGTCTGCGTAATATTTTTCGAACCTATCCAATTCGGTTCTCTGCGATTTAGTGGGATGGACACGTTGCACACAGAGTCTCCACTCTCCAATCACTTATAGGGATCAGTCACTGGAAGTGGCCGGAAACTAGAAGTTTTGGCTTCTAAAAAATCAAAACTTGCTATGACCTAGGATAGCATCCTTCTGGTCAATACCTTCCGTTTATTTCTCACGGCCTTTAGCCACAAGTCAACTCTCCTTTTTTAAAAAGTTTTCATTCATCATTGTTGAATTCTCGAGTTGACATACTTGGTTATGTTATCTTATTATAAAATATTTTTGGTATTTTATAGAAAAAAATTAAATAGTTGTAATATTTTTTCCAGATAATTTCAGCTTTTTAGTAGGATAAGACACAGTATTTTGTAAAACATTCTCAATTAATTTGTATATGCAATCTGACTACTAAAATGGCATTAGATATCAGCCAATATGGTGATGATATGTTTTCACATATTAATAACAATAAAGTCATATAATCATATTTCTCACCATACTGGGTAATATCCGCATGTACGGTATTGCTATAGAATATAGGCCAAAGTTACGAAAAAGCAAGCAGTTGACAAGTAGAAATACTGCACAAACACCGATTATATTTGATAATGTGATAATTTGGTCCACTTATAGTATATCTATATTCGAAATTACTGACAGGAATCAACACCAAAATAAAGAGAAACATAGTCAAATAATGTAGTGATTTAAATATAAGCGCAGAAGGAGAACATCTTCTCAGCCCTTCCTTTAATATTCCCATATTAAATAAATCATTCAGTATTTCTATTTAAGTAGGTGTTTCATGTTTTATGGTTATTTTTAATATTATTTTCTTACATTTGTTTCTTAATATTGCATGTAGTATCTACCTGAAATCTGATAAAAATTTTGTTGCATATCTTATTCCAATATAAACTTTTTGCTAGATTTAAATAATCATCTTCCTCAAAAAAGGATAATTTTCTTTCTTAATAGCTCAAGCCAGTAAATCTTGAAATTATGGTTATCAATACCATTTTCTGATAAAGATTTTTAAAGATTGAATATCATTTTTGAGTTGTTTAAGCTTGGGAATTACTCAAGTATAAAGGAAAATGGGTAGATAATCTGTATTAACGTAATTATATATTATTTGATTAATACAGTTAATTATATATAGACTCTTAAATACTGTTATTTGAATTCAGTGAAGATTTATAATTAATATCTATTATAATGGATATTAATTAATAATTCAAAAAAAATATTTTGGGGACAAAAACGGACCCATTTATCGAATAAACAGTAATCAGGAGTAATTTGAGATGAAGTTCGGAATCGAATTTGTGCCGGGCGATCCCGCCTTAAAGATCGCATACTACGCAAAGCTCTCAGAACAGCAGGGATTCGACTATGTCTGGATCACTGACCACTACAACAATCGTGATGTGTACTCCACTCTTACAGTTCTCGCTCTGAATACAAACAGTATCAAGCTCGGTTCCGGTGTTACAAACTCCTACACCAGAAACCCCGCAATTACTGCATCCAGCATTGCCTCAATTGCTGAGATCTCAGGTGGCAGGGCAGTTCTCGGTCTTGGCCCCGGAGACAAGGCAACCTTCGATGCTATGGGAATTGCATGGGAAAAGCCTCTTGCAACCACTAAAGAAGCAATCCATGCAATAAGGGATTTCATCTCAGGCAAGAAGGTCTCAATGGATGGGGAAATGATTAAGTTTGCAGGTGCCAAACTTGCTTTCAAGGTTGGGAACGTTCCAATATATATGGGTGCACAGGGCCCCAAGATGCTCGAACTTGCCGGTGAGATCGCAGATGGTGTCCTTATTAATGCTTCTCACCCAAAGGACTTCGAAGTTGCTGTCGAACAGATTAAGAAAGGAGCTGAAAAAGCCGGCCGTGACCCTAGCGAAGTTGATATTGCAGCATATGCCTCCTTCTCGATTGACAAGGACCCTGTAAAGGCAGTAAATGCTGCAAAAGTAGTTGTTGCCTTTATTGTTGCAGGCTCCCCTGACCTCGTTCTCGAGCGCCATGGAATTCCAGTAGAAGCCAAGAGCCAGATTGGTGCAGCCATTGCCAAGGGAGACTTCGGAGCTCTTATGGGCGGACTTGTTACCCCTCAGATGATCGAAGCCTTTTCTATTTGCGGAACTCCTGAGGACTGCATAAAGAGGATTAGAGATCTTGAGGCAATCGGAGTTACTCAGGTTGTTGCCGGATCTCCTATCGGTCCTGACAAAGAAAAATCAATAAAGCTTATAGGTAAAGAAATCATTGCAAAGATGTAATTTTATTGCATCTTGCATAATATTTTTTAATTTTTTCATATTATATTTTTTAAATATCTTGCCTTCAGGCAAGCAAATCGAGATATTGGAGGAAACTAATTGCCACCAAAGATTGCAGAAGTCATTGAACATGACGTATGCACAGCCTGCGGAGCATGCGAGGCCGTATGTCCTATTGGGGCTGTAACTGTAAAAAAGGCGGCAGAAATTCGTGATCCCAATGATCTGAGCCTGTATGAAAAAGGAGCTGGATATCTAGTTTGTGAAGGCTGTTTAATATGTAGTAGAGTCTGTCCAGTAGTAGACGGGTTCATTGAGAATGAACTTGCAAATGTGCGCAAGTTTTTTGCCGCAAGGTCTAGGGACAATATCGACAGCCAGGATGGAGGAGTGACCAGTGGAATTCTTAAATCCCTTTTCAAACAGGGTAAAATAGACTGTGCTATAGGGATTACTCGAAACGAAAATTGGGAACCTGAAGTAGTTCTACTGACAAGAGCTGAAGACGTTGAGAAAACAAGAGGAACCAAGTACACATCCGATCCAGTTGTTGCAGCTCTCAAGAAAGCCTTCGAAAAATACAACCGGATTGCAGTTGTTGGTGTACCCTGTCAGGCTCATTCGGCACGGCTAATTCGAGAAAATGTAAGTGAAAAAATTGTGCTTATCATTGGATTACTCTGTATGGAGAGTTTCCATCACGATGTAATGCTTGACAAAATAATCCCAGAGGTTATGAAAGTCAAGATCGAAGATGTAAGGAAGATGGAGTTCACTAAAGGTAAATTCTGGGTCTACACCAATGACGACGAGGTTCACTCCGTGCCTATTAAGGATGTAGCCAAATACGCTCGAAACCCCTGTCATCACTGCTGTGATTACACATCTGTTTTTGCTGATATTTCTGTAGGTTCGGTTGGTGCTCCAGATGGCTGGAACTCAATTTTTATAAGGACAGATATCGGAGAGAAATATTTCGATATGGTTCGCGAAGAAATGGAGATTATGGAAGATCCCAAACCTGGCCTCGAACTCGTCGGAAAGCTTATTGATACGAAGCGCAAAAATAATGCTGAACACTTTAAGGAAGTCTGTAAAAAGTTCAGCTTTGAGACCGGAATCCGTAACGAAACGGTCTGATAATAATATATTGAAAATAATAACAAGATAAGGTTGGAGGTTGGATCCAGGATGGTACGAGCTTTTTATATTGGACGTTTCCAACCGTATCACTTCGGGCACCATGCTATAATTAAGCAGATTGCGGAAGAAGTTGACGAACTGGTTGTAGGTATAGGAAGTGCCCAGAAAAGTCACGAATCTACTGATCCGTTTACCGCAGGGGAAAGAGTTTTGATGCTATATAATGCACTTGAAAATCTCCCTATCAGGCACTACGTTCTCCCCATTGAAGACGTAAGGTACAACTCTATCTGGGTTCATCATGTTGCGTCTAGGACACCTAATTTTGAAGTAGTTTACTCAAACAACCCACTGGTTATTCAGCTCTTCAGGGAAGCTGGATTTTGCGTAAAAGAATCTCCTCTTTATATCCGGGAGAGGTACTCAGGGACTGAGATTAGGAGACGGATGGTCGAAGGGGAAAAGTGGGAACATCTCGTTCCAAAATCAGTTGTCGAAGTTATCAAGGAAATAGATGGAGTAACTCGCCTCAAGAATGTTTCCGCCAGTGATAATAATTCTTCATTATGAAGTTTTTATAATTTGATATGGAATGAGTCTCTTTCTGTTTTCTTTTCATCTATTATTTGGTAAAAGCATATACTATAAAATGTGTAAATGAGTTTCATAATTATATTTTTACGTATACAATTCAAAGTTTTACTTTGTTTTTTTCACTTTAATAGTACTCGCTTATCCTGCTTTGATGCGACATTTTTGTAAGAAAACGCTGTACTAATTAGTACAATATTTCAATTTCAGTATTTATCTTATTTATCTTCACTCTTACTCATTTTCAACCTCTTGAAATCTTGCCATATAACTTAATTTTTGCAGAGATATCTTATTAGCAATTTTAAATTTTGGAAAAGTTTTCAGATTCAAATGTTTGTTCTTTAGTACATCAGTTTCAACATTACCAATAAAGTATGAATAAACACAAATCACTTCAATCCATATTTATTCATATCCATTTGCAGTTTTTGTTGAAAACTCATTGGTTAACATGATTTCAAATTCCAATTCTATTTTTATAATTTGAAATTGATACACTAGTTATATTTTAGGATCAAACTCCATTAAAAATATTTAAACAGTCCAATGAATGGTCAAACTTGCGTACAAATTAGAGAATGTTTCATATAAAAGAAAGTACTATTCTTAGTTATGTACTCTTAAAACTTTTTCATAAAATTTGGGGTAATTTTTCTCTGTGTTTTATGATAATAGCGTTATAACATTTAACCATAATTTATCCTTAGGTTATTGTTGCAATCGATATTATTACTAAATACATTGATAAAACCTCTATTTTTAGGAAAGTGAAAAGTACATGAAATTTAATGACAAGCAGTTTAATTTTTAACTGTTTGTTGCGAAAATAGTACGGAAATATCACTCAATCATATGAAAATATATCTTCCTGATAAGTCGGGGTTTTAATCCGGAAGAATATATTTTCATTGCCAGTGAGAATTGGATTAATAGTCTAATTGCTTTGACAATTTTATGATTGAGTGTATACTATGGAGGATATATTATGCAAAGAAGTATATTCAAGACAATATGTGTTTTTACTCTGGTCTTCTTTGTCATGTCAATGACAGGAGCAGCTGCATCTTATGTAGAATGCAGCAAGAAGTGTGCCAAAACCGATGCAATAAATGATGTTTTTACATGTAAAAGTAAATCTTGTAGCTTTAATGTGCTGAGCAACGACAAAGGATCCAACCTTAAAGTTACGTCTACAGGATGCTTTACTACCGCAAAGGGCGGCAAAGTCTGTATGCAGAGTAACGGTAAATTCACCTACACAAAGCCATCAAGTTGCACTAAATCTTGCACTGACAGTTTCAAATACTGTGTAAAAGGAAAGGATGGAAAAACTGATTGTGCAACCGTTACGATTAATGTCAAATGCAGCAACTGCTAAAAATGACTTTCAGGAGATTGTCCTGAACTGAATAACTTAAGGGAATAGGAAGTATTAACCTTCCGGGGATCTGATCCCCATCTCCCTTACAACTTTTCTTCTAATTTTTAATTCATAACACAGTTAAGGAACCAAATCAATCCAATCAATTGATCCAGGTTTATACTCCGACAGTTCTTCTTCACTGCCGCTTAAAATATGATCTATGATTTTTTCGATATTCTGTCCTGTTTCTTCAATGCTCTTTCCTGTTGTATTTATCTCAAAAACGTTCTTACACCATTCAAAGGCTTCAACCAAAATCACATCAAGAGCTTCAGCCTCAACATTTTCTCTTATTTTCTCTTCCGAATAGCCACGTGACTTTAGCCTCATTTTTAGTTCAGGTGGGTATACTCTCAATATGATCACGATGTCCGCAATATAATGGGCAAGATGACTCTCAAGAATTATTACTTCGTTTTCCCTTCCACCAGTAATCTCTTCAAGGCGCTGCCCGACAAGTTCCATGTCTGCAATAACTGCATCTCTCTCTTCATCAGTTTCGGTGTAAAGGTGTTCCTCTTTGATCAGATCGTTAAGGTGGATTACTTTCCAATGCCTTTTAATTTCAAGAAACTTACTTACTGAGGTTTTTCCAGTTCCCGGCGTACCGGTTAGTCCTATTAACATAGAGAAATGAACGAATTTATATCAATTATACTTAATGCAGCCCTGAGAAATTATCTGAGAAAAACTATTACTGATTAATCTCAGTCCTGTTATCTTTGCCTTCTCAAGCCAAGTAATCTGGTTTATTACTCTTTATTGGCTTTCCAAAAAGTTAGAAAAATAATAAAAAGAGTTTTTTGATACCAGCTTTGAAAATTCTCAGGCATCCTTGCCGTGATTATTTGTTAGAAATTATTGCGCAAAGGATCTCAATAACGTATTTTATTTTTTTATTATTTGTTTGTATCAATGTTAGCTACTTTATTCTTTCAAAGTCCCCATAACAGGATAGTCCTTAAATATTTCAGGTCCATGAGGTGCCTCATCCATTTCCTCAGTCAGGTCTTTCCCTGCATCATGAAGTCCCTGGTGAATGCCGTCTTCCCATAGATCACTGTCTGAGACATCGTAAACCTGACCCTGATAAGCGACATAAATTTTGCCATTTTTACCGTTATACTCTGCAAGTTCTTCAAGCGTGTATTCTTTCATATATTATATCTCCTTTATAATTTTAATAATTCGCTTAACTGCAACCTTAAGTTTTATATTCAATCATACATTTAACATTCTTAACATCTCATTGACCTCGTTAGTAGGAAGCTGGCACTCATAATTTCGGCAAACATATGCGGTAGCTTTTCCCTCTATCGGAACCTGATCTTTAGTATATGTTGCCAGACTTGTAATTTCAGGATCCTTTCCTTCAGGTCTGAAAACCAGCACTTTATTAGGGACGAAATAAGCCCAAAGTTCTTCTAGCATATGTCCAGTATCTAATGATTCGCGCTCTCCGGCAATTACAACTTGATATGCTGGGCCCAAACCAAAGTCAAATGCTGATAAAAACTGGGTATACCCTGATGGTATTTTTCGGATAAGTTTTGAAAAAGCTCTTTCCAGCCCTTGAGCTCTATCTTCTAGTTCGGGATCTGCAGTTATTCGAGAAAGTCTAAGAAGATTAAGCATTTCAATAGAATTTCCCGATGGTATGGCAGCATCTGTAAACTCCTTTTTTCTGAAAATAAGTGATTCACTATCGTCAGCAGTAAAGAAGAAACCCCCCTGAATGGAGTCCCAGAAATGTTCAAGAAGTTCTCTATTGAGGCAGAGGGCTGCTTTAAGATAGCGTAGTTTAAATCCTGCTTCGTAAAGCTCGATAAGTCCATGAACTAGGAATGCATAGTCATCGGCAGTTCCGGAAATGCCAGCTTCGCCCTCTCTGTATCGGTGAAGCAGTCGTTTGTAAGGATTGTAAAGTGTCTTGAGAATAAAATCCGCAGCTTTTTCGGCAGCTTTCAGATACTTCTCCTCGCCAAAAGCCTGGAAGCCTTTTGCAAGAGCTGCGATCATAAGCCCATTCCAATCAGTCAGAATCTTGTCATCTTTTGCAGGTCTTTTACGTTTATTTCGAGCTGCCAGAAGTTTTTCTTTAGCAATATTTACCCGACTCTCAACTTCGTCAGCGGGAATCCGCAGTTCGGCAGCGAGGGCTTCGAGAGACCGGGGCATATATAATATGTTAGTTCCGGTTTTTTTACCCCTTATTTCTTCTTCAAAATTACCTCCCTCTTTGAGATTGAACACTTTTGAGATCAGTTCGTACTCCTCAAGGCAAAGAACACTTTTAATTTCTATTAAAGTCCAAAGATAATATTTTCCTTCCTCTCCTTCAACATCAGCGTCTTCTCCACAGTAAAAACCCCCTTCCTTAGATGTCAGATCTCTTAATACATAATTAAGGACCCCCTCTGCTGCTTTTTTATACAATATCTTTCCGGTAACCTGATAAGCTTCTGTGTATGCAACTGCAATAAGAGCCTGATCGTATAACATCTTTTCAAAATGAGGGACAATCCACAGATTGTCTGTAGAGTAACGGTGGAAACCCCAACCCAGATGATCATGGATTCCTCCCCTGTACATATTTTCCAGGGTATGTTCAACCATAGAAAGAGCTTCAGGATTTCCACTGCGTCTCCAGTAGCGGAGCAAAAAGAAGATTTTGTGGGGGGTAGGAAATTTGGGGGCCCCTTCAAAACCGCCAGATCCGTTATCAAAAGACGTCAACAATTCTTCATAAGCCTCTTCCATTATTGATTCTCCGATGCTCTCTCCTGCTGACTCAGAGATAATACTCTGGATAGTATATGTGATCTTTTCAGCCGAATCAAGAACTTCTTCATGTTGCTTGTTCCATATTTCTTCTATTTTGGGCACAAGTTCGAGCATCCCCGTTTGGCTAAAACGGGATTTTTTGGGGATATAGGTTCCTGCAAAAAAAGGCTTCATGTTCGGAGTCATAATAATATTAAGTGGCCAGCCTCCTCTTCCAAGAATAATCTGGCAGACCGTCATGTATATGTTGTCAATATCTGGCCTTTCTTCCCGGTCTACTTTTATGCAAACGAAAGCCCTGTTCATTAGTTCTGCTACGTCTTCGTTCTCAAAAGACTCATGTGCCATTACGTGGCACCAGTGGCAGGTTGAGTAACCAATTGACAGAAAAATAGGCTTATTTTCTGTTTTGGCCTTTTCAAAAGCCTCTTCTCCCCAAGGATACCAATCCACAGGATTATAGGCATGCTGGAGGAGGTACGGGCTCTTTTCATTTATCAGGCGGTTAGGTTTCCTGTATTCATTTCCCAGAAAAATTCCTCCAACTTTCGGCTTCTGTCCCTTGGCAAACAAGTGTTCTGTCTTTAGAAACTTTGGCTTTTCCTATACTTCCCCTAGCCAGTACCCTGGCAGTTGTCATCGCCTGCATATCTGAAGGACATGCAGTAATTTCTCTGTTTATTTTAGTCTCATTTTTCAGTAATGTTAAAAGATGTTGAAAATATTCTTGTACCAAACTCACACGTATGACGTTTTCTGACTTTTCGTCCATCTGAAAGCAGGTTTTGTAGTAACATGAATTAAACTCGTTAATAGTGCCCATTTAACTCCCCCGAAAGCCTATCCCCAAAGATCCATTACTAAATGAATGGCCAACTCTAAAGCAGATAAAAGTACCCCAATATAATGATAATCTTTCTCAAGCTTCTTGTAAGCTTGCAAACTGAAAAATTAGATGCAGCTAAATTTCCCCACTTTAAATACTCATCTACAGAATATCAATATATCGGTATTCCGGAAGATTATTTTTTAAATATGTGAAAAAGTTAGGTAGATTATTTTGAATGTGATACACGCAGGAACTTCTTAAGTACATTTGTTTTTCTTTTAAAGTCCCCTCGCACTTTAGTCAGAAAAAATAATTTATTTAGCTAATGTGGCAATATTTCTCGCTAATTTTCCATTTGATTATTTGCAAAATGCTTCAGGAGAATTCCTGCTTTTTTAGAGATTGAAACTGTCCAATTTCTTCGATTTTTTCCCCACGGTTTCCGATTTCCAGGAAATTTGCAACTTTTGAAATTCTATATGATTGTTCCTGTTTTTTTTCTGCATTCCTTGCCTGATATACCCTTATAGAACGAAGTAGGTCAATTTTTCGGAATTCTGGCCAGAAAGGAGCACAGAAGTAAGCCGCACATTCACTTCCATTAGCCTGCCAGGGAAGAAAATTTGAAACCCTTTCATCTCCACCAGTACGAATAACAAGATCCACATTCGGCACAGATACTCCTGGAGCAGGATATAGGTGCTTTGAAATAAGATTTTCATCTACTTCTTCAAGAGAGAGTTTCCCGCTGGAAATACAGCTTGCAATGTCACAGACTGCCTGAATAATATCCTGTCTACCCCCATAGGCAATGGCAACATATAGGTGAAACTTTCTGTAATTTTCCGTAGCTTTTTCAATTTTTTCAATTGATTTATTCAGAAAAGCAGGTAGCGTTGATTTATCTCCTATTACGCGAACCTGTGTCTCTCGTTCATGTGTTCTTGGGTCTGAGTAGATTTTCAGGAATTTTTCGTTGATAAGATTGAAAAGCCCACCTACTTCCTCTTCAGAGCGTTGAAAGTTTTCCGTAGAAAAAGCATAGAGAGTAAGCTGTTTTACCCCTATTTCATAACACCACTCAATAACCTTTTCGGTAACTTCTGCCCCCATCGCATGTCCAAAGCTTCGAGTTTTTCCTAGCTGCCCAGCATACCTGCGGTTTCCATCCATAATCACAGCTATGTGTTGCGGAATTTCTGACTTCAGAATCTCTATCTCGAGTCTTCGCTCATACTCTAGATAAAACATCTTGAAGATGCGGTTTTTCAAAAAACGAAGTCCTGCTAAGAAGATTCCCTTGTTCGGGGGTACAATTTTTAAATTTTTTATACGTTTTCCTCCTGAGAATATCCAGATGTGAGAAATATCCGCATAGATTTCTCTCTTAGCGGAGCCTAAAAACTTCTCTTGGTTAAGATATTAATAATTCTTTTGCTTAATAATCCTATTTGTCTAAATAAGTATACTTATGTATTTTATCCAATTGTGTATTTTCTTTTGTTATATATTAAATGAGTCTGGTGGTAGTAGATATATATAGAGTAGTTAGCTCTCTCAAGTTCTTCATTCCGGAGTATAAAAAAATACCATTAAACCAAGCTATTTGCAGTCTTCACGGTTTCTCTATTAAATCAGCTCTAATTGATATAAGTTTCTTTCTTAAATTATATATCAATTCATAATTTCTGGTTGAAATTTTTGCTAGGTATTAATAAGTAGACAAATTAGATATAGGGATGGATATGGATTTCTTGGAGGCACTTTCTCAAAAGTTCTGTCAAGTCTCGGTCTTTTATAAAAAGAAAATACATGATAGGCTCTACAATTTACAGAACTTATGG
Organism: Methanosarcina sp.; assembly: GCA_036504475.1. Taxonomy (GTDB): domain Archaea; phylum Halobacteriota; class Methanosarcinia; order Methanosarcinales; family Methanosarcinaceae; genus Methanosarcina. The sequence goes on along the minus strand of DASXVB010000057.1, from coordinate 2,430 downwards.
TAGAGTATTATCAGCTCAGCTAGTGGATTCAAAGGACTTAAGAAGAATTCGACAGAAGGCATAGCGTTTCTTATTTTAATAGAGACCTCTCAAGCGGGTAATAGATGAAATTTGGCAGAAAGAATGGCGAAAGAATAATATGTTTCTTTACTGTTTCGAGAGATACCTCAAAATAATTCAAAATAATTCAAAACAACGAAGAACCGCTTTTACCTTACCCGTTTAATCTTTAAAAGTCAATGTAGTTTATTTCGCTAAAATGTAGATTTCTAAAAAGTAATTTTGTTGGGAAAAACCTGAATATATGCCTATCTCCTAAAATAAGTATTTTAAACCCTTAATCTGTACACTGATTTAGGAAGCCCCTAAAATTTAATATTCTAAGGATAACTGATCTTCGTTCTCAGATCCAATTTTGAGAATTAGATTCTGGCTTTTCCGGTTTAATCTGAAAAATTTTTCGATGCAGATAATCCGAAAAATTTATGGAAAGCTTGAATGAGAAAAAAATGAGGGAAAAATTGAGAAAAAAGCCACAATATATTATAAAATTTACAAAAAAAAGCTTGGAAATCTTCACCTAACTAAGAAAGATTGAAATGAATAAAAAATGGTTGAAAGTAACCGCAGGCAATTTCCTGCGGTTCGGGTTGAAAAAGAGTCAGATCAATTTTTGAAGTGGATTACTTCTTGAATTCGGTATAACCGCATTTCCCGCAAGCGAGACGGTTCTTGTGATCGGCGAGGAATGTACCTGGTCCACATCTGGGACAGAACTGTTTAATTCTGGTTACGGAGTCGCCCTGGACTTTATAATAATCTTTTACTGCCATGTATATGCACCTCACTTAAGCCTCTTCTTCTTCAGTTTCAGTTCCGGGGGCAACGTTTCTCTTTAGAACGTACTCCAGTTCTACTTCCTTCATGCGGTCGGCATTTTCGTAGAGTTTGGCATAGCCCTTGCCTTCCTGCAGTCCGTATTCGGTTTTAATTCTCTGGATTACCAACAGTTCAAGAGGGGCATTCAGCATTGCAGCAAGTTTATTCCTGATGTCACTTCTGGAAGGAGTCGAACCTTCATATTTCACAATGAAATCCAGTTCCCTTCGGTTTAAAAGTGCATTATTCTTGTCCTTAAGAATTCTTATGTCCATCTAAAATTCTCCGTATCTTATCTAATTCGTAATTCTGATTTTTGCTAATGAGTTTCTCAAAGAGAGTTCTTATCTCCCCTTTTTTCTCCTCAGTGATCTTAACAAAGACCACTCCCTCATCGGGCTGCCCATACAGGACCACAGAACCCAGAGGAGCTAGAAGAATTACAGGAAGGGTTGCCAAATCCTCTTCTCCCCTGACAAAAATCCTGAGAGGCTTTTTGGAAGCAAACGCTTCGCAAAGAGTTTTAATCAACTCATCAGTAATAATTCCTGCAGGGTTGTCCACAGACACTTCGCTATAAACCTTGTCCATGTTCCGGGCTGATACATCAATGGAAACCGGCTTCCTTTTGGTTCGGTTGTCCACAATACAGATATCCGGAATGATCCCTACCTCAAGCAGGTGGAAGGTAGTAACATCCCCTACGGATATAAGTTTTGTGGGGCTTCCAAGCTCTCCTGCAAACTTCTCTATAGTATCCCTGCCCTTGCCCCTGTAAAGCGTACCAAGGGGCTTCTTCATAAGTGGACGAAGTTCTCTCGGAAGCTCGATATGAACACTCAAATCAGCGCACCTTCAGAGCAAATTTATCCGGAATATCAACCCCAAGCTTTTTTGCTATTTCTGAGCGTTCAGGGTCCAGGATAATTACAAGCCCACTCCATTCCTCTGCAAGGTCCGAAGTCCCGCAAATCGGGCAGTTTTGCCCTTCCAGGACTCTCATGCAATGTCGGCATACTTTCTCTGCCATACAAATCCTCTCCCTTTTCAAGCAGTTCCTTCAGAAACAGCTTCATGAGACTGCTTTTTTTTGCGAGCGTCTTCGAGCCATTGCAATTTTCCAAGAGCAGTCTGACGCATGGTAAGGCCTATTTTGCTTTCTTTTGGCTCCCTTTCATTGATGCTTACAGCAACAACCCTGGCTCTTACATGATCCCCTTCGGCAATTGACTTGCCTCCGTTTTTTGCCACAAGCCTTGCATTCTTGGCATCATATGACATAAAATCATCAGTGATCTGGCTGACGTGAAGTAATCCATCCATCGGCCCCATCCCTACGAAAACTCCGAAACCAACAGCCTCAATAACTTCGCCCTCAATAATCTCCTGAAGCTCAGGGACAAACATTATTGCTTCGAATGTTACATCATAATACACTGCCCCGTCTCCCACAAGGATGTGCCCTTCCCCTATCTCGACGATCTTGCAAATCGCGACAAGGGAACCAAGTTTTTTGTCAACCTGCCCCTCGAGTTTTTCTCTTAACGCGTT
>DASXVB010000056.1:0-21316 GCA_036504475.1 Methanosarcina sp. | reverse complement strand
CCGCCTCAACATAAGGACGGCATCGTGAGAGCCACAAAAGCAGAAGCTGAAGCAAATCCTGAGGAATTTGACGGTGTGACTACAGAATAAAATATAAAAAACAGAAATAAGCTTTATTTTCATAAAGCAATTTTATTTTTTCTTCTGAAATTTAGGCCTTAATTTTCTGGTACTTACATGAGTTTCAAGTCTTCACATTACGGATTTTATGAATTTTCATGGTAGTCGTGTTTCGGATAGATTCAAAGTTACATTTTCTAAAAACATCAGTTGTGGGGATCCTCTTGGAGTTTTTTAGAGGAAAAATTAGGAACACTTTTAAAATTCTTTTTATAATTTTTTGGATAAAAGTAGATTTTAGAGGATTTTTACGAAGCCAAAATACCTGACAGTTATATACAGGAATGTTACAATATATTTTCAATTATTTATTATAAATTATTATAAAGCCCAGCTGTTAAAGTTCCTTAAATCCAAGTACTCTGAAATACTCCTATAAGTTCCAAGGATGATGGTATTAATGCTAAAAACACGCCTGAGGGATTTTCTTGTCACGAAAGATAACTGGCTTTTTGCAGTTTCCGATTACTTCCGTAGAGACGGAATCCGGGCCACGCTTCGCTACGTGCCCGATGAGAATGGGGAAAGAGAGCTAAACGGATTACGATATAAAAAATACGATTTTGGTCCGGCTTTCGAGTTCATGAGAAAGCACAGGCCTGAATGGGTGCAGGATGTTCATGTGGTACCTGAGTCCGATGTAAAACAAGTGCTTCGCCCCTCAGACGTGATTCCCAAGCTTATAAATTCTGACAGTCGCGTAAGGGCAATCGTAAAGGCCCTTGACTTGGCAGGCATTCCCCGGACAAGCATGGGAGTTACGGGCTCAATGCTCGCAGGTCTCCAGAATGAGAGCTCGGACATTGACTTTGTTGTATACGGTCCCGTATGGTTCAGGGCAAGGGATGAAATAACTGCTGCAAAACAGCAGGAAGGACCCATTGAAGAAATCGATGAGGAAATGTGGCAGAGAATCTACAGGAAGAGAATTCCGGAACTCTCATTTGATGAGTTTATGTTGCATGAATCTAGAAAAGGCAACAGAGGCATGGTAGAGGGCACTTATTTTGACCTGCTTTTCGTAAGGGAATGGGATCAGATAAAAGAGCCTCTTCTACGCGGGAAAGATACCGTCAAAATGAAAATCGAAGCCAAAGTCACAAATGCCGATTTTGCTTTTGACAGCCCTGCTTATTACAAAGTCGATCACGATGAAATCGATCACGTACTCTCATATACCCACACCTATGCAGGCCAGGCACTTCCTGGAGAGCTTATAGAAGCCCGTGGCATCGTCGAAGAAGTCGGAAATATCAAACGGCTTGTGGTGGGCACTTCAAGGGAGCCAAAAGGAGAGTGGATAAGATCTCTTACTTGGCTTGAACAGTGTGGGTATATTTAAAATAAAGAAAAAGAAAATTAAACGGATATTAAGATTCTGATTCGGGTACTCTGAGATAAGAGAAAATATTGAGGGAAAATATCACTTGTAGAGGAAAGCTTTTACCAAAAAGTTCCGATAGACTCGTTTTTACCCCATTTATCTCTATTCTCATTGAGTTATCTTTTTTTCTTCAATACCTCATATAATGCTAGTAATTCAGCCACTGTGAAGGATCCTTCAAATCCTGGAGAGCTTTTTTTTTCTTCTTTTTTGAAATCTGAGGCGGGAATTCCTTGCTTTTCTTCATTAGATGTTTTCTCCTTGTTTAGGGTCTGATTTTCTCCTGTTTTGACTGGAAAGATTTCAGCTGACTGAATCCTCTTTTCAGTGCCTGAGATTACAAAGGGAGAGAAACCTGGAGTTTCTGCGGTAAAGTAAAAATAAACTTTATCTTCTCCACTGAGATTTGTGGGCAATTGATTCCATGAATTTTGATTGTACCTGTACAAAGTCACAGTTTTCTCGTTTACTCCCTGCTCCGAGACCCAGGCTCGGCTTACTCTGAAATTTATTCTAGCATTTTCAAAATTCTCAGAGTTTGAAAAACCGCTATTCCCTATCCAAATATTTGCATTTTTATATACAGTTCCAGGGGCAGACTCCTTAGCAATTGAAGATGTATTTTTAAGCATTTCTACAATAGCAGTTGTTTTTCCGAAACTCTTTTTCGGATCAAACTCCACAGTGACGATTTCATTTGTTTCTCCTTTAAAAGTAAAACATGTGTGAATGCCTTTGAGAACTTGCTCATTCGAAATCTCCTTTAGTTCTACATTCTTGGTTGATTCAGGAGAACTTGCACTTCCCCCGCCTCCACTACCACCACTTCCTCCTCCGCTTCCACTACTTCTTGAACTCCCGCCACTTCCCCCACTTTTTTCACTTTCTTTTGAAACGGAAGGCGTTTGGGTCACAGTTATATATTCTGTTTTTGTCAGGGTATAATTTCCAGACGTACTGTTATTTGCCTTTAATATGATAGTATACTTACCTGGATTTTCATATGTATAAACAGGATTCCTTTCGTTTGAGTCGATGTTCTCATTTCCATCAAAATCCCATTCCCAGGAATCAGGATTAAAGGTGGATAAATCTGTAAACTGAACGGTTAGGGGTGCAGGACCCACGAGAGTGTTTGCAGAAAAATTGGCTTCTGGTGGCAGATCGAGAACTATTACTTCTGAAACTCCTTCCACAGTGGTAGCAGAAACAGAATAAGCGGAGACTCTGCCTGAGATTGTAAAGTTGCCAGGCTTGGAATTTGTAGGCACAGTTACATTATACACAGCTGTCTTTTCTTCCCCGGCTGAAATATTTTCAGTCCATATCCACTCTTGAGTGGACGCTTTGAATGTGCTGATGTTCTGAAATGCAGTCCCATTATTCTCCCACTGGACTACTTGCCATCCATGAGGAAGATCTTCATCAAGCATCAGGGCTTCAACTTTCTGGTCTACCTTTATATGTACAGTTACCGCAAAACTTTCACCAGGATAAACCATTCCAGAAGAGATTTCTCTGCTTGCTTCTATTCCTGCAGCTGATGCAGGAAAAGCTGTCCAGGCAAGCAGAAAAATAAGAATAAAGCCTGAAAGAAAGCTTGAGAATTTAATCCGGCTTTTAGTCCTGAAGATCTTAATGAGATTCATAAAAATGATCCTAATTATTTTTCATATCTTTTCCTTTCACCCAAATTTTCTTTAAAACTGCGTGAAATTATTAATTATGTATTTGTGTATATTATTATAACTGTTTTTCTACTTGTTGTTGTAACGTCTTAAAAATGAAACTCTTATTTCTATGCTGTATCCTTCAAAAAAACAGATTGAATAGAGGATATGACTGAATATAACATTAAAAGCATTATAAAAAACTGTATCAAGGATCGTATAAATAATTTCAATTATATCTAAAACCAAAGCCAAATATAAATAATACAGTTGCCCAATTTACTTTTATGAAAATAAAGAAAAGTTATATATGGTTTATTCTGGCATCAAGCTTGGTTTTAACTGCATATGCAGCTTTCGTATATCCTGATTTCACCTTGCAACCTAATTTTATGGAAAAAACGATTCAGGCAGATAAGTCTAAAACCGCAATTAATGGGATTGAATCCAGTTCAAGCGCAATTAGCAGAGTACAACTTTCAGATCCCCTGAAGATCCTTACAGCAGGCGCTGTGGCAACAAGCTCAGGTACTGAGGTTACTGTTTATAACAATAACCTTGCCCTTGTAAAGGAAAGGAGGGAACTTGAGCTTAATTCTGGAGTCAATAGGATAGAATATACCGATGTAGCTGCTCTTATTGACCCAACATCAGTAATGTTTGAAGACACAAAGAATAAGGATACTGCCGTGCTGGAGCAAAATTACGAATATGATCTCGTAAGTGGCTCGAAACTTCTTGAGAAATTCTTGGACAAGGAGATTACTGTAACTGAAAAAGAAGGAGGCACATACACAGGAACTCTATTAAGTTCTGGCGACGGAGTAGTACTTAGGCTGAGTGATGGCAAAGTTGTAACTATTTCTAATGTCTCAAAATTTGAATTTCCGGACTCAGCAGACCTGCTTACAAAACCTACTCTGGTCTGGCAGATCTACTCGCCTGTAGCAGGCAAACGAGATGTCCTTACCTCATACCTTACAAGCGGTATGGGCTGGAAGGCCGACTATATCATAAAAGCAAGTGCAGATGACAAGAAAGCCGATATCCAGGGCTGGGTCAGTGTCGATAATGATGCAGGAACAACCTATAAGGATGCCAGACTGAAGCTAGTTGCAGGGGAAGTTCATCGTGTAGTTACGCCGTCAACAGCTGGATCTGCAGATGAAACTGTGACAGCAGCAGAAAAAGGATATTCAGGGACAAAGAACCGCTTTGCTGAGGAATCACTTTTTGAGTATCATCTCTATACCCTTGAAAGACCGGCCACTCTGAAGAACAACCAGGTAAAACAGCTTTCTCTGCTCTCTGCCGATTCCGTGCCTGTAGAAAAGGAACTTGTTTTCGATGTTTCAAAAAGCAGTGATGTTCAGGTCACTCTTAGATTCAACAATTCTAAAGAAAAAGGCCTTGGAATGCCTCTTCCCGCAGGGACTCTGAGAGCCTACAAAACCGATTCTCAGGGTCAGCTCCAATTCCTTGGGGAAGACAAGATAGATCACACCCCCAAAGATGAAGAGGTAAACGTTGTTGTCGGAAATGCTTTTGATGTAACAGGTACGAGAACCCAGACTAATTACAATAAACTAAGCTCGAATACCTGGAGAGAAAATTACGAAACTGAAATTAAAAACCATAAATCCGAGGCCCAGAAAGTAAAAGTCGTAGAACATTTCTACGGTGACTGGGAAATTACCGCCAGCTCCGATCCATATAAGAAAAAAGACGCCTTTATCGCTGAATGGGAAATAAATGTGCCTGCTAATAGCTCAAAGAAAGTCTCCTACACCGTAGAACGCAATTACTAAAGCAAAAACAGCAGTAAAATGCCAAATTCAAGCTCAACAGCCCCAAAACTTCTTAAAAATTCAATTTAGGATCGAGAACTACACAAAATACTGAAACATAAAAAAGCTATGCTCAAATCATGAAGCAGCCCTTTTGGCTCAATTCAGCCCTCTTGAGCGACGCGAAAAGGGCAGCGCACTGCAGAGCCGCAACTCTGCCGAAAAGGGCACCGTCCTCCCGAGACGGGACTCGGGTGATGGAACTCGGGCGCAAAAACTATTATTACCATCCCTCCAATTAACCTTCAGATGATTATAGGTGTAATGGGTCCTGAAGGCTCGTACTCGGAAAAGGCTGCAAAATTATGGATCATAAAAAAAGGGCTGAATAATGCAGAAGTTCAGTATTTTGCAGATATAGAGGATGCGTTTCTGGCGGTGGTGCAGAAAAAATCCGATATATCAGTAATCCCGATAGAAAACTCTATTGAAGGGTCAGTAGGTGTTACTCTCGATTTGCTTCTTGAGAACGAGGCTGAGATAGTCGGAGAAGTAGTTGTCAAAGTCGAGCACTGCCTGCTCTCGAAAGGTGAGCCTGAAAAGATCAAAGTTATACTCTCACATCCGCAGGGACTTGCCCAGTGCAGGCATTTTCTAAAAAAGAATTTTCCTGAGGCTGAACTGAGGAGCACAGGTAGCACTTCCCATGCAGCAAGACTTGCAGGAGAGTTTGAAGAGATGGCAGCAATAGCCTCCCCTGAGGCTGCCGAATGCTATGGGTTAAAAGTCCTTCTCTCAAACATCCAGGATCGAAAAGAAAATTACACCCGCTTCATTGTTTTGAGAAGCGCAGAAAAAAGTTCGACTGAGCAAGTTCCGTGCACCGCAGAAGATAAACCAGAGAAGGCAAAATCCCAATCTAGCTCTGAGCAGGAATCAGGGCACGAATCTCGGTCTGAAAAAGAAATCATGTCTGAGAATTCTAGCCATTCAGCCTGCAAGACCTCTATTATAGTATATCTGGAAAAAGACAGGCCAGGAGCATTACACGAAATTCTCGGGGCTTTTGCAAAAAATAAAATTAATCTTACTAAGATTGAGTCTAGGCCTTCGAAAAAAGAACTTGGAGATTATTACTTCTACATTGATTTTGAAGGTCATACAAGCGATGCAATTATAAAAGATGCCTTAAAAGAAATAGAGAGTAAAACTGATACTCTAAAGGTACTTGGTTCTTATCCGGCTTTTTAAAAACCGCACTATCTCGAATTAAAAGCCTTAAAAGAGGTTGAATCCTACAAACATTGACAGAAAAAGCAATGGCAAAATCTGTGCATATTCAAATGTTCGGATCTAATGATAAAGTCCAGTAAAAATCGGCCTTGCGTCCGAATTTAAAATACACATTCCGGAACATGTACTTTTATATACTATCTTACTATACTCTCTTTCGAGAATATCTTCCTATGGTATATTTGCATGTTTCGTGCACAACTTTTGCTTATGAATATTATAATCACAGCCGTTTTTCTAGGCTGCAAAAGGGAGCGAGATGGCTCTGAGTATTGAAGAAATAGTAAACAAACACGAGTCGGCCCTGAAAAAATATAGAGCTCTCTATGCCTTTGCAGACCTGCTTACGGCTTTTCTTGTCGTTTATCTCCTTTTCGTGCTTTTCAATATGCGAGATTTATTCCTAATGTTTAGCACCTTCGAACCCTATACCGGCGCAAGATACAGTATTCTAGGCTTTGGGGTTACTTTTGAAACTTTAGGGCTTATTTTTCTGGCTTTTATCATCTCACTTATCTTCACAGCTGTCAGGCATTATAGGGCGGAAAAGAAAGATGCTATTTCCTTTATAGAAGAGGTATATCCTGTACTTAAGGAGAGATTGAGAACTGCCTATGATAACCGTAACACGGAAAACATTATTGTCCAGGATCTTATCGGTGGGGTTATAACCGATTCCAAACCTGTGCAGTCTTCGTCCTTTCTTAACAGAAGAAAGCTTGCAAAAGATCTTTTTGTAATAGTATTTGCAGTTTCAGTCCTCGCATATGTTGCTGAAACCGGATATCAGACAACTATCAGCCCCACTGACCTTAATGGAGTGATTGAAAAGGTTCCCTTTGTTTCTAATTCGAACACTAACCTTTACCCTGTGGAACAAAATGGAGGAACCTCAAATAACAGCAGTCAGAACAACCTCTTTGGGAAGCCCGCCGTTGTTGTGGTGGAAGGAAAACAAGTTGATCTGAAGATTCCTCCAGGCTCGGGGCAGGGTTTTACAAGTCAAGAAGCCGGGAAACAGACGAATAAATCGTTTACTCAGTCAGACCTTGCAAATCCTGAACCAGCTGCTTCCCAGTCTTATTATGAGAATTTGCCAGAAGGATACAAGAGCGTTATCCAAAGTTATTTTGAAGGACTTGCAGAAGAATAATTTAGAAAATTTATGGAAATTTGGGCTTACCTGTACTCAGTTTAATCGAAGATCGAAGGTCGTCTAAAAGCCGTTTTTGAATAACGAGCAGTATTCTGGGGACCCACTGTTGCAGGAACAGGTAACATCCCGAAAAAGAGGGTTTAAAATCCTGCAAAAACAGAAACTTAATGGGTGAAGCAAATATGAATGAGACTAATACCGACTCCGGGCAGGCTGCCACAACCTATCAAAATGCAGGCCGGATTTTCAAAGGTTTTTTTGAAGAGATTGGAAATGTTGTGGTAGGCCAGAATAAGGTAGTGGAGCAAATCGTCATTGCAATACTCTGTGAAGGACATGCCCTCGTTGAAAGCAATCCAGGGCTTGGAAAGACGCTTATGATTTCCACAGTGTCAAAAGCAATGAACCTTAAATTCAGCAGGATTCAGTGTACTCCTGACCTTATGCCTTCTGACATTACAGGAACAAACATTATTGAAGAGAAGGAAAACAAAAAAGAATTCAGGTTCCAGCCAGGACCAGTTTTCGCAAATGTTATACTTGCGGATGAAATTAACAGGGCATCCCCAAAGACCCAATCAGCCCTGCTGGAAGCTATGCAGGAACAACAGGTAACCGTCGGAAATGATACATTTCTGCTGGACCGACCATTTTTTATTCTTGCTACCCAGAACCCCATAGAAATGGAAGGCACATATCCCCTGCCTGAAGCCCAGCTCGACCGTTTTCTCTTAAAGGTCCTTGTAGATTACCCTTCCTATGAAGAAGAATTAGAAATCGTAAATCGATATACGAAATCCGAAACCCCAAAAATTTCCAAGGGTATTGATAAACCCACACTTCTCGATTTGCAGAAGCTCACAAGGCAGGTTCCAATCTCTGAGGAACTAAAGCAGCGCGCTCTTTCTATTGTAGGCATGACAAGAAAAGACAAAGAACATATCGAGTATGGGGCTTCTCCGCGAGCATCCATCGGTCTTATCCTTGCCGCAAAAGCTAAGGCCCTTATAGAAGGCAGGAATTTCGTGAGCAAGGAGGATATTGATTACATGGCGTATCCCGTTCTCCGTCACAGGCTTATCCTGACCTTCGAAGCTGAAAGAAGCGGGATAACTCCTGACCAAGCCATTGAGGATATTATCAAGAAAGTAAAGTAAGACCTAATCTTACTATTTCTAGGTTAGAGAAGGAAATGTAAATAAGCTGAATAACCCTGAAGGGTTTTTCCAGGTCCGGAATAACCGGATTTTTTATTGACGATCCAGAATGACTCGCACAAAACAAAACATCGAAACAGATTTTTTCAGGCAGCTTGACCGCTTTACGTTCTCTGTCAGGAAGCGGGTCTCGACAGTTTACGCCGGAAATCGTCCATCCACCCGAAGCGGACACGGCATCGATACCATAGGGTTCAGAGAATACGATTTTAATGACAGCCTGAAAGATATCGACTGGAAAGCCTATGCGAGGACTGAAAAACTTTATGTGCGGCAGTTTGAGGAAGAAAAAACCCTCACGACCCATATCCTTCTGGACGCCAGCAAAAGTATGGATTACCCAGAAAAAGGAGCTTCTAAGTTTGAATACGCTGCTATGCTTGCTGCAGGCTACGCCTACATGGTAACGAAATATAATGATAGGTTTGCAATCTCAACCTTTGCACAGGAAATCGAGATCACTAAACCAAGCCGTGGGCGAAAAAACCTTTTGCGGGCAATCGATAGGTTGACAGAGCTTGAACTATCCGGAGGAACTTCTATTGGGGAAGCCGTTACAAAATACAGCCGGGAAATTAAGTCCAGATCTCTTGTAATCCTTATTTCGGATTTTCTTCAGGAACCCGAAGCAATAGAAACTGCAGTTTCCAGATTATCTGACCATGATCTGATTTTGATCCAGGTGCTCGATCCTACGGAAAAAGTGCTCCCTCTTCAGGGGAACAGCAAGCTTGTAGACCTTGAGACCGGAGAGGAACTCAGGACTTATGTTAGTGAGAAGTTCAAAGAACGCTATCTTAAAAAGCTCGATGATCACAGCGCAAGGATTAAAAAAGCCTGTATGAAGACAGGGGCTGAATTTTATACTTTTACAACCGACACTCCGATTTTTGACGCTTTCTACCGTACAATAAGGAGAAGGAGACGCTAAAAATGCCTTTTGAAAATCCCCTTGCTCTTGCCGCTCTCCTGAGTGTCATCCCGCTTATTATTATTTACATGCTCCGCCCGAAGCCAAAGGTACTTTCAATTCCTTCACTCATGTTTGTTCTTAAACTTGAGAGGGAACGAAAACGGGTATATGCTTCACTTACTAAAATTGTGCAGGACCCACTTTTCCTGATTCAGCTCCTTATGCTGATTCTTCTTTCCATTGCGGCAGCAGGCTATTATTATACTTCACAGGAACCGTTGAGTGGAGAACATACAGTACTGGTTCTTGATACCTCGGCGAGTATGCAGGTTGATTCTCGCTTTGACGATGCTGTTAAGATTGCTGATGAGTATGTGAGCAAGAAAAACAGCATAATTCTAGCTTCGGATACGCCTCTTCTTGCTCTTGAAGGAGGAGACGCTTCAAATGCAAAGGATATTCTCAGTAAGGTTAAGCCAGGAGCTGGCACTGCCGACCTCTCTGCAGCCATAACCACAGGTATGCGTCTTCTATCCCAGGAAGGAGGAGGAAGAATCATAGTTATTTCGGATTTCACTAATTCGAAAGGAGACGATCCTGTTAGTTCCAAAAACATGGCTGAGTCTTACGGGCTTTCAGTTAATTTCGTAAAAGTCGGGAAGCCTACGGATAATATCGGAATCATTAATGGTTGGATCGAAGCAACTAATGGAAAATATGGTTACACAGGTGTAATAAAGAACTACAAGAATCAAGACGAAAACGTTGAAATAGAAACTGGAAGTGGAACTTCAAGTAACTCAACGTCGTTTTCCCTTGATGTCCCTGCAGGTGGGACAAAGCAGTTTACTCTTGGAAATCTTGGGCCAGGGGTTACAACAGTTCAGCTTAATGTAAAAGATAGTTTATCTGTTGACAATAAAGCTTACATTTCCATTCCAGACACTTCAGAACAACGTATACTATATGTCACTGATAATGGAAAATTGCCTTCTAAAACCGCACTTTCCCTGCTACCAAATAGTAATCTTACTGTTTCAAAGTCAGTGCCTTCTTCCCTTGATGGTTACACGCTTGTGGTACTTGCCGAGAAAGAAACTCCTATTGCTAACGATTCCGTAAACATAATTGAAAATTATGTGAGAAACGGAGGTAATGCAGTTTTCATTGCAAGCGGTGCCTTAGCTCCCGAGAAAACTGAGGTTGGCCTAATCAAGCTCCTGCCTGTAAAACCCACCGGAATTATGAATGAAACAAATGGAACCGATCTTGGAGTTCAGGAAGTTCAGCAGAGTAGTATTACGGAAGATATTAGAAATGATGCGGAATCAGTGATATCAGTCCACAAGTATCTGAATGCAACTGCAAGAACCGGCTCGACAACTCTGGCAACTCTCGAAAACGAAGTTCCTATATTGAGTTACTGGCAGGTAGGTAAGGGGACCGTTTTCTATATGGGACTGGATGATGAACTCGGAGATAATGCCTGGAACAATTTCCACAACTTGCCTGAGTATCCTGTGTTCTGGATAAAACTTGTTGAATGGCTCGGAGGGACAGGCGATATTTCTGAATATAACCTTAATACAGGCACTTTGACCTCTCTTTCGAAAACTGAAGAAATCAAGACCCCATCGAAAACTTTCACTTCAAACCATATTCTCTTTGATGAAGCTGGAATTTACGAGATTTCAGGAAAGAAGATTGCAGTCAATCTTTATAGTGACAAGGAATCAAACACGACAGTTGATGCATCTGATGTTATTCAACGGGCAGTTGCGGAAGATAAGCCAAAACTTGTGAGGGCCGATACTTATACTGCCAAAAATGATATTACCGATTACCTGATAGGAGTTCTGTTCCTACTCATGCTAGCTGAAATCCTGATCGTGCGCCGGCGGGGTGAACTATGAACATATCTCTTGAAAACCCGGAAATGCTTTTACTCATTATTCCTGTAATAATTGTCGGGTTCTATCTTCTGCGGAAGACAAAAACGAAGATTGTGGAATGGAGAATGCTTGTAGCTTTCCTCCTCATACTTGCTCTGGCTGCTCCATTTACGACGGTTACAAAAACCGTTAATGAAGACAATCCTTCACTTGTAGTAATTCAGGATCAGACCGCAAGTATGGGTCTTTTTCCTAATGAAACAGGCACTGATTTGTATAAAGCCCTTACAGCTAATACCCCTACCACCTTAGTCCAGCTTACAGGCGATAAAACAAATCTTGGAGATGCTGTAACTCAGTATTCTGGAACTGGTAATCAGATCGTTCTTATTACTGATGGAAACAACAACTCCGGGAAGAGTCTTGCTGATGCCCTTGGGTTTGCAAAAGAAACCAATACTTCAGTTTACCTTGTCGAACCCGAACTCCAGAAAAATGATCTCAGTGTCGAAATCCTTGGAGATAAGGATGTAGTTGTGGACAATCAGAACGAGTTTGATGTAGTTGTCCGGCAGGCTTCAGAGCAAAATGTCAGCTATTCCCTTGAAGTATATGTTGATGGACAGCTTTCTCAGAGCGGTCCTTATTCTCAAGGTACTCGGAATAACACCATTCCAATATATGAGACTTTTAGCACTCTTGGAGCCCACAATATCAGTGTAAAGATATCTCCTTCCGGAGAGGATCTGAATAGCATAAATAACGTATATCAAAAATCCCTTTATGTAATTCCCAAACCGAAACTTACTCTTGTTACCAACGAGCCCAATTCTCCTCTTGCTCAGACTCTTAATAGACTCTACAATACTTCGATTTTCACTGCTTATCCTGGAGCAAACGCTCTGAATAGCAGCAAAACACTGGTGCTTGATAACCAATTTGTTAGTAATCTTTCGGAAGCCCAGGTAAAGGAAATTAATAAGTATGTTAATAATGGAGGCGGGTTGGTAGTTGTTGGAGGAGAAAGAGCATATAATTATGGCAATTATCTTAATTCTTCATTTGAAAAAATTCTCCCTGTAATTTCAAAGCCTTCAGATTATAAAGGTGGAAGGGACGTTGTCCTGATTCTTGATATCTCACCAAGTACACAAACGGGAGACAAAAAAACTCTCGATGACATTCTTGGAAATGCTATATCCATTCTTGAAAACAAAAATGTTAGAGATGCAAATGCAGGCGTTATAGCATTTGGAAGTAAGGGATATGATGTTTCAGGAGGACTTGTGTATCTAGGACTTTCTCAGAACCGGGCAATGTTGGAAAATAAAATTAAAGAATTGATCCCTGACGAGCAGACCAAAACTTCTCTTGATGGAGGTCTTGCATTCGCGGAAAAAACGCTTGCAGGAGAAACAGGTGAACGTGATGCGATTATTATCTCTGATGGAGGAATTGAGGAGTCTTACGACCAGAGTCTTAAGGTTGCAAAAGAATTAAAAAAGACGGGAGTGAATCTTTATTTTGTCCATGTTCTTTCACCTGCTACCTCTTCCCAGATTGATAAAACGACTAGAAAATATTATGCTGAAACCTTAATGCAGAGTCTGGGACTTGAAAATAATTACATGCGCATAAATATGGGAGAAAGGGCAAATATAGGCTTTGAATCAACTGATAAGTCTCAGAAAGAAGAGAACCAGAAAGAAAACGAAAATGCTACGTCTGACTATTCTCTCTATGCTTATTCTCCAGATAATTTCATCACGAAAGGTATTGAATTTAATAATACTAGTATCACCGGATATAATGATGTGACTCCAAAATCCGGGGCTGAACGATTAGTTATAACTGCTTCAAACGGAAAACCTGTACTTACTACTTGGCGCTTTGGACTAGGGAGAGTTGCAGCTTTTACAACGGACAATGGAGAAGGAGAAGGCTCTCGCTGGGCGACTAATGTTTATAATGGGTCGAGTGCCAAACTAATTTCAGGCACGATCAATTGGGCAATAGGGAATCCTAGAGCTAAAGAAGGAGTTGTTCTAGATAGCCCGGACACATGGCTCGGTACTCCTTCCAACTTAACACTTACAATGTACGATGAGGGAATTCCACAGCTAAAACTGGATGGTAACGCTCTGGACCTTGCTCTAACTGGAAGAAACACTTATGAGACAACTGTGAATCCAGACAGTATAGGAATTCACGATATTTCTGGTTACCCTCTTGCAGTAAATTACCAGCTTGAATACCGGGATGTAGGGATCAATAAAGATATAGAGCCTCTGATTCTTGCAACTGGAGGAAAAGTTTATACTGAGAAGGATGCAAGAGCTTTTCTTCTAAAAGATGCCAGGCAGAATTCAGTGAAACAATCTGATGAACAGGTAAGCCTGAAAGTTTACGTTTTCCTTGTTGCACTTGTGCTTTATCTGGGAGAAATCCTCGCCAGGCGCATAAGGGAAATGAGAAAACTCAATAATGCACAGGTTGAAGTAGAAACTAGGACATAAGATCAGGTTCTTTAAGTTTTCAGAAGCTGTTTTACATAGTACTCATTGAAAAAACGTAAATTACAGGATTTTTCTTTGAGGATCCTTTAAATCACAACGTACTATTTGAAAAATTGTTATGCCAGTAAATTTAGGAGATCTAACCCGAAAAGCCGGCAAAAGAGACTGATGACTGATATCTTTACTCGGTTGAATTTTCTGTCAGCTTCTGAATCAGATCCATGTCTTTAAACACTTTCAGGCTCATAAAGCCCCCTAAAACAATATTAGTATAGTATGTGAGGCTTCTCCAGGAAAGCACAGTAATTCCCAGAACTGATGAACCAACGAATATAGAAAATATAGAAGTAGCTCCCAATTCTGTGACTCCACTTCCTCCAGGTGTTGCAGGAATTATTTTAATTACAGCCAGGAGCACCTGAGCTGCAAAAGCAGTAAGTATAGATGGTGTTTGTGAAAGGCCCATTAAGATTAGAACAAGGATCGAAAAGTCAACAAACCAATGAAGTAGAGTATAAACTATTCCCCAGAGCAAACCTTTCTTTCCTTCCGAGAAAAAGACTCTGATACTGTCGTGAAAAAGCTCAATCTCCCTGTCTATTTTCTCTGCGATCTCTGAAAGGGCATTATTCTTCTTTTTTCCAAAAAAAAGCGCAATTTTACCTGTAGTCCAGTAAATTAGATGTTTCATTTTACTGGGTTTCCATATTGCATAGACAAAAGAAAACAGGCCCAGTAAAACCAGGAAACTTGCCATCACAAGAACAAGGTTTAATCTATAATTAGAAAGCGTACCTTTCAGAATAAAAAGGGCAAAAGGCAGGCAAGAACTGATGAAAATAGCATCAAGAAGGCGTTCTCCAATAATAACAGCAGTCGCCCTACCAAGAGGAATTCCGCTTTTATTTAGAAGATGAATTCTCAGGAGTTCTCCTCCCGCAGAAGAAGGAGTAATTCCGGCCACAAAAGTGCTTGAGATAATTATTTCCATTATCTTTGTTGAGCGAATTCTGTATCCAAGAGCTTTACAGAGAGCCTGGGTTCGAAAGCTCCAGATAATGTAGAAAAGAAGATGAGTAAAAACGGCAGCTAAAATGTATTCCGGTTTGATTTTACTTAGGGCTTCAACAGTATTTGAATTAAAAGTCAAGCCAGTGACCAAGACAATTGACGTTACGCTGATTAGTATAGCCACAATGAGCAACTTTTTGTACCTGTTCATGAAAATCGATCTGGAGTTTTATTAGCATGAATTTTATTTAATTCATGAACTATTCTTCTCCCATATATAGTATAAACAGGATAAAACTCTACGTTACACAAACGCAAGCCTTTTTAAAAAACTGCTTGACCACAAGCCTTTTTTAAAAAGGCTTGAGCGAAAACCCCTAGCTACGGCGTGATAAACCGACGCAACGGTTGCGGGATTTGAGGCAAAACGTACTTTCGCTCAAGCCGATTAATTCATAATAAAGAAGCTTATATGAGCTCTTGAGGGTTAATTTAAAATTAATAGTACATTTTTTTTGTTTTGCGTGTTGAATCAGGACTAGATTATCTTTACCTTTAAGCTCTAAGCTCTATTAATCCAATTAGCTTTTAATTTCTCGTTTTTGTTTCTTTTTTTTAATTTGTTTCAGGAGCCTTCGTGTGCAGCGTCGTAATCAGAATTGATTATAGTATCCTGTATGCTTGAGTTATTTTCTATAACTACTTCAGGCCAGATCTTAACTCCAGAATGTATTGTTGAATTGCTTCCGACAGTTACTTTATGCCCTATAACAGTTCCATTTTCTAAGAAACAGTGTTCTCCAATGACTGTTTCGTCTGCCACTACCCCACCTGAGATATTGGAACCTTTTCCTATGAACACACTATCGAAAAGATAAGATGAAAGGATCTTTGCATTGTCTTCTATAGTGCAGTTTGAGCCTATCACGCTGTAAGGTCCGATGAGGACGTTGTCGCCTATATTTGTATTTTCTCCAATAACTATTGGTCCCACGAGAGAAGAATTGGAGCCTATGCACACGTTATTTCCTATGGAGAGGGGACCTTTTATTCTGGCGTTCCGGGTTGTGAAGTTCCCTTCTATTGTTGTTCCAGGAAGGGAATCGAGCATCCAGCGCTGTGCCTGTCTGTAAGCTGCAGAACTTCCTACGTCAGTCCATTTTCCCCGAACAAGTACTCCATTTATTTTCTTATTTGCTTCCAACATGAGGGGAAATAGGTCTTTTGCAAAATCGTATTTTTTATGTTCAGGGATCCATTCAAATATTGAAGGGTCACAAATATAAATGCCTGTGCTTGCAAGATTGCTGAATATCTGGCCTGCTTTTGGTTTTTCCAAGAAGCGGTGGATCCGGTTATTAATATCCATATCTGCAATTCCAAATTCTCTTGGATCGTCAATCGAAAGAAGCCCTATGGTAACTGGGGCATCATTTGCTTCATGGAAACGATACATCTCTCTCAGGTCAAGGTTAAGGACATGATCTCCCCCAAGCACAATAAATGGCTCACCTTTCAAGTACTTCTCAGCATTTTTAACCCCACCTGCTGTCCCAAGCTTTTCTTTCTCATAAACATAATCGATATGTACCCCAAACATGTGTCCGTTCCCTAGCTGCTCTTCTATGAGCTCTCCCATATATCCCAGGGTCATAACTATTTCATTGAATCCTTCTCTGGAAAGATGCTCTATCAGATGTAGGACTGATGGTTTATTCAGAATCGGTATGCTAGGTTTAGGGTGCTTAAAAGTTAGTGGTCTCAGTCTTGTCCCTGCCCCTCCGCACATGATACATGCTTTCATATTTTTCCCAAATGTTCTTATATGAATATATTATTAACGATCTGTTATCGTAATTTGAAAGGTTGTTGATGATGGTTTTTTAGATAAATGATAATTATTAAGAAGAAAAACAATCTCCCAGAATAATAATCTCTCAGAAAAAGAATAATTATTAAGAGGAATGACGATCATTCAGAAGAATATCTTCTTTTCTTTCCACCTTGATTTCCCTCTTCCCTTCATATTCCGAGACGGTGCCTGTTAAACTGATAAAATCTCCTTCTCTAATTGACATATTCAAGGCTTCAGCACCTGCGGTTTTTGGAATAAAAACGCTCAGAATTTCGGAGTTGCAGTCTACCTGTAAAAGCAGGTGTCCGCCTTTATAGGTAAACTGTTTGCCCAAAACTTCGGCTTGAAGGAACACTTTTTCCCCTTCACTGGATTCCCGAGTGTATGGCTTAGCTTCTTCTGTTTTCTGTCCAGAAGCTGTAAGTTCCGATCCAAAGCAAAGATAAGCGGTCATAAGAGAAGTTAATGTCATAAATAGCAGTAATACCATGACTTTTTCTTCTTTTTCCATACTTTGCCTCCTGCGTTCGCAGAGTTTGGAATCAGTTTATAATCGAGACAAGCTTTATCTCAAGGATCAGAGTTTTGCCTGCAAGTTCGTGATTAAAATCCAGTTTGGCAGAAGTCTCCGTGGAATTGAGTACTTTAACCTCTCTCCCGCCGGGTGTTATGATTTTCTTTCCTGGTTCTGGAGGAGTCTGGAGTTCAAGCTTTGATAGAGGAATCTCCTGGACAAGATAATTCTTATATTCCCCATAAGCATCTTGAGGCAGGATTAGAAGTGTTTTCTTCTCCCTCTCTCATCCCAAGAACGCCCCTATCGATACCCTTTATTATCTGGCCTGCATCCGATCTAAAAAACAGAGGTATATATTCCTTTTCTTTATCATATACACCTGCTTCTAGAGCTTTTTCTTTTAAAGTGGTATCGAAAACTGTTCCATCCTCAAATTTTCCAGTGTAATCAATAAGAAGGTAATCTCCTTTTTTTACAATGCGAGAATTTCCCATTATTCCTTTCTCCTGTACATGCCTCTTTCAGTATCCCTGCCATCTTAATATCTCCCTGGATGCCTAAAGTATGTACATTTTAAAGAAATATTATAACTCTCAATTTGATTTTCAGGGACTTAAATTTATTCTATAGAGACTAATTTTATATCAAAAATTAGGGTCTTTCCTGCAAGTTCATGATTAAAGTCTACAACAAAATTATTTTCACTTACCTTCGTGATACTGCCTGTCAGACCGTTGTCTGTAGCCAGACGCATTCCAACTTCAGGAGTAAAATCAACAGCATTAATAGGCAACTCTCTTGCTAATTCTTCTATGTATTCTCCATATGCTTCTTCAGGTGGGATTGTAAGAGTTTTTTCTTCTCCTACTTGCATTCCAACAACGCCTTCGTCAAACCCTTTTATCATCTGGCCTGCGCCTACATTAAATGTAAGGGGTTTATAATCTCTCATTTGATTATATGTACCTACCTGAATAGCTGCTTCTTTTACGGAAGTATCAAAAGTTGTTCCATCTTCAAGCTTTCCTACATAATCAACTGAGATGGTGTCTCCGTTTTCAACTCTTTTGTTGATATCTTTCATATCTTCGACCATAAAAATCAATAGAACAAACGAGAACATGTTAAATAAACATGCTGATTACTAAATATTATAAACCCGTTAGACAGGAGTTTCGAGTATCACAATTACAGGAATTCCTGAAACTTCCATTTTTAAGTGTTAATTTAGATTAAGTTTCATTCAGTTCTTTTCGTTATTTTATATAATGTAAACAGCCATAAACTCCGCAACAAAAATAAAAGTAAAAAAGCTTTTTTTAAAAAGGTTTGAGCGAAAAACGTTGAGTTTTCTATCTAAATACAATTTATATTATATTGATTGGTGTACAAAGTATTGGATTACAACAAACACTTAATATAAGTTACTTTTTACATATTTTAAACTGTTTGTCTTATTTTTGACTATTTTTAATTTTTATTTTCTAATAACGAAGGTTTAAAATATCTATTTTATGTATAAACATAATAAATAAAGTTATTGTGTTGTGAGTAGTTATGGCAACAAGTCAGGAAAGACAGAAGGCAAATTTGGTTAGAATTAAAAGAATAATAGAAGAGATTGAAAGCACGACAAACGATTGTAATTTGATTGCTGAGTTGCATGAACTTTTAAGAAAGCCTTATTCACTAACCCTGAAATGGCATATGATTGTGTTTAAAAGTGAAATTGATAAAAGCTTGTGGTATCTGGAAGATATAAGAAGAGAAGAGATTGAAATCGAAAAAAGAAAAAGAAGGAAAGGAAAGGAGCTAAAAGAAGAATCAAATCATGTCAACTGCAAATTTTCAGAAGCTGTTAGCGCATTTAAACTTGATTACCAAATGGTATATGATGCGAAAGAAAATCAGTATAAATTGTCAAAATCAGAGGTTTCCAGAAACACGAGAGCAAACATTTTTGCGATTCCAAAGTCTATGATTGGAGACGGTAAACTCCAGTGGAGTGAGGAGGTTAAACAAAAATGGGGAGAAGATAATATCGGTAAAAGAGAATTACTGGAAAGAAGCATTCAAATAAGAAAAATGTAGAGAGCTTTTTATCCAGTTTTCAATAGATCATGCTTGATCCCTCTAAATATTTGGAGTGATTTTAAGATGGTTAGTAATAAGAATTAATAGAGCAAAAGTGATCACAGACACTGCAAACCATATCGTTCCTATGATAAGCAGCTAACTTCACCATTTATATATAGCAAAATTGAGTACTATTTCTGCAAGGATAATCCTATGCTGAACAGCTTATGTTTAACTTTGGACAGTAATATTATGCAAAAGTAAAAGTTGTACAGCCTACTAGGAGCATGAAAAAACTGAGAAAACGATAATGTACATAAATATACTTCAACATTAGTCACAAAGACTGTCTATAGAAAACAAGTAATAAAATCTTATTAATATGAGAAATTTAAAAATATAAATGTTTCTGCTTAATTGCTCATTAATTAGAAAACAGAGTGGACCGGTCGGGAATTGAACCCGAGGCCTCTACCATGCCAAGGTAGCGATCTTCCCCTGATCTACCGGCCCATGTAATGCTTTATCAGCATCCCACATACACTCGGAATCTTATATAAATCTGTCGCCACGTAGGCTCGGCTTCCTGCAAATAAACTTTTGGTGTTTAGAAACTTAAAATATTCAAGCAAAAGCTATAAGTAGTAAATTGAGTATTAGAAGTGTTGTCGGATTAGGATGCTTTTCCGAAAAAAGCTTTTCAACTTCAATTATTCTAAAAAAATTGACATTTGGGCCCGTAGCTTAGCCTGGTGGAGCGCACGGCTGATAACCGTGAGGTCCTGCGTTCGAATCGCAGCGGGCCCACCATGATCTATACCTTTTTCAGGAAAACGTTCAGATTTCCCGCTTACAAAAATTTGACCTTTATTTGGGCCCGTAGCTTAGCCTGGTGGAGCGCACGGCTGATAACCGTGAGGTCCTGCGTTCGAATCGCAGCGGGCCCACTACATTGTTTTCAATTTTTTATCTTCTTTTTAATTTCATCCTGGTCTTTGAAATCTATTTGTTTAGGTTTTGATTACCGTTACTTCTTTAACTTATTAATCTTAAAAACTAAGAATAGAATTTATTCAGAAAGAGAAATTCCGATAAAAATAATAAACTCACATTCCACAGTATTTTTTGAAAATCAATATTTTTCTGATAGCGTTTTTGGAACCGATTCAAACAATTTGGCTTTTTAATGGCATTTGGTGAAAATTGAATGATGTCGTTTTTTTTCTCTAAATACACCACATAGTTGCTTTTACCTACTGCATAAAAGTTCAATTAAAGTTGCGGTGGCGTACCCCGCTGTAAGCAACGGGGTATGTTCGCGCCAGCGCTCTGGTTTTAGTGGTTTATTAAAAATCAATTGTTTTCATTTGGTGATATGCTTCTTTTTCTTCCTGATTTCCCTGATTTTCAACAAGCTTTTGATTACATCGAAAGTGTTCCATCTCCTATAGTTCCAATAAATCCTCCATCACTCCATAATTCCCCATCCCAAAGCTGTTTTTTAATTTCAGGATATTCTTTGAAAATATGTCTTGCTGTAATACTTTTTATGATTTGCATTACTTTTGAAGGAAAATATTTGGCTTTGTAGAAATCCTAAATTATTAAGTTATTATAAAAAAGATTTTAAATAAAGTGCCCTTTACATTTTTTACCACAAAAAATAGGAGCACTAGAATAAGTGATTTCAAATAAAAGTAGCAGTAGCAAGTATATTAAATTTATTGAACTTAGTCTGAAGACTGTTCAGTCTTCCAGACTGAACCTTTACTCATGTAAGTTCTCAAAACGAAATTACACTCAGCATCAACATTTTGTTCTAATCTTACTCAAGCAGTATATTGGGACAGATTATCGTGGAATTAGTGAGCTAGTTGATTTAATGAGTAAAGTAAAAGAGGTACTTGGT
>DASXVB010000055.1:0-13458 GCA_036504475.1 Methanosarcina sp. | reverse complement strand
ATTTAAAACCTGAGAGGTCATATTAATAAAGTAATATTAATATTCTGCCATTTCAAATGAAAAATTGTAAAAAGAGAACCAGGAGTAAGGTTTTATTTTGCTAGGAAACTGAAGGCTTCACTACCAGTTATGGTTGATTTTTGTAACCTTTTCCTTTTATTCCAGTAAAGTTCTAGGATTAATAAAGCCGCTCCTGAGCATATGGTCGGCAAGCACAAGAGCAACCATGGCTTCAGCAACAGGAACCATGCGTGGAGGGATCGTTGGGTCATGCCTTCCTTTGATTGCAATTTCTGTATTTTCTCTTGATTTGAGGTCAACGGTCTGCTGAATTTTTCCTATGGATGGGGTTGGCTTTACCGCTGCCCTGCAAATGATGTCCAGGCCTGTTGAGATTCCTCCGAGAATGCCGCCAGCATTATTGCTCGAAGTGGTTATCTTTCCTTCTTCCATTCGGAAAGGATCGTTCATTTCGCTTCCACGCAGGCGGGCAGCTTCAAATCCGGCTCCGATTTCAAAACCTTTGACGGCAGGAATACTCATCAGGGCTTTTGCGAGGTCTGCATCCAGCCTGTCAAATACAGGGTCTCCTAGGCCGGCAGGCACATCTTTTATAATAAGCTCGACAATGCCTCCAACACTATCTCCTTCCTGCCGCAGGGTTGCAACTTTCTCAATCATTTTTTCAGCGGCTTCAAGATCGGCACAGCGCACAGGAGTCTTTTCCACATTTTCAAGAATTTCCTCAAAAGAAAGAGGCTTTGCCCGAATGGCTCCGAGTTCGAGCACATGCCCGGCAATTTTGATTCCGAACCTGGAAAGCAAGAGTTTTGCAAGGGCTCCACCTGCAACTCTGCCTATTGTTTCCCGGGCTGAAGATCTGCCTCCCCCACGGTGGTCCCTTATCCCATATCGGGCCATATAGGTAAAATCAGCATGTCCTGGTCTGGGAGTATCTTTAATAGCATCATAAGCTGAAGACCTGGCATCTGAATTCCAGACAAGCATAGAAACAGGAGTGCCTGTACTCATTCCTTCGAAAATTCCCGAAAGGATCTCTACCCTGTCAGCCTCGCTCCGCGGAGTTGAAACCTCACTCTGTCCCGGACGCCTCCTATTCAGTTCTTTCTGAATATCAGCCTCGGAGAAAGGAATCCCTGCAGGCAATCCGTCTACTACAACACCTACAGCCCTGCCATGGGATTCACCCCAGGTGGTAATTCGAAACATCTGCCCGAAAACGTTTCCAGCCATGCATCTTAACTGGTTTTTTTGCTATTTGACTCTTCGGGTTGAGGTAGGTAAGGCTCAAGATGAATGACTACATCGGAAATATCCTGGTATTCGGTTTTCAGCTTTTTGCTAACCTGGTGAGAAATAGAATGTGCATCCTTAAGAGGCATGTCGGATTGAACAAGCAGGTGCATATCAACTCTAATATCTCCCATACTTCCTCGGGTTCGGACCGTGTGACAGTCCCTAACTCCTTCAACACTCATAGCTAGTTTGCAGATATCTTCTTCTGCAATCCTGGACATATCTAAAAGGACCCTTGAACCCTCTTTAATGATCCTGTACCCAGCCGTGAAAATCACAAGGGAGATCACTAAGGCTATTAAGGGATCTATGAGAGGAAATCCGAGTTTTATGGCAACTAGGCTCACAATGACTGAAAAAGATACATAGATGTCACTTTTCGTGCTCATGGAATCGGCTATAAGAACCTGACTTTTGAGAGATACACCCTGCCTATGTTCATATTTGGCGACCAGATAATTAATACACATTGTCCCAAGGATTACGAGAAAACTTATTGTGGTGACCTCAGGCTCTCTTGGGGAAATAAATCGATTGAGAGCGTTCCGGAAAATTTCAACGCCTACGAAGATCAAAAGTAAAGCGATAATAATAGAAGCTACAGTTTCATATTTCCGGTGCCCGTAAGGATGCTCGATATCAGGCGGGCGCTCTCCGATAAAACTTCCAGCCAGTCCTATGATATTGGAAACTCCGTCAAAAAGGGAGTGGTAACCATCTGCAGTCATGCTTAACGCGCTGGTTAAAGTTCCGTAAATGATTTTGGCAAATGCGACTGCAAGGTTCAGAAATAGAACATAAATAAGAACTTGCTGGACTTTTTTGAATTTCTGTAACGTAGATCTGACCCCCGACATCAAATATGCGAAACCAGAAAATAAACGGTGAATGAAAAACGGTTAAGAAACTTAGTACCGTTAAAAGCCATGAAGAACCGATCAATGATATTTACTTATCTTCATATAAAATTCTGCGTTTTAAAAAAGATGGAAAATTCAAGGAAAGGGGCAAAAATGAAATTAAAAAAAGCGGAAGAAAAAGAGTTCTTATTCCGAGCCTGTCCATGTCATATAAGCGTCTACTATTTCCTGCCCTTCCAGAAATACAAGTCCGTGTTCTTTACCGTACTTTTTTGAATCTTCTTTGGAAAGAGCTTTTCCATTATAATCATCCAGCATTTCACAGACTACCATTGCCGGGGTAATGCCTGCCATACGGGCGAGGGCAACTGAAAGCTCGGTCTGCCCTTTGCGATCATCCAGAAGTCCTTCAGCAGCTCTGAGCAATGCAACGTGTCCAGGAGTTCGGAATTCGTCTCCAAAGTGAATTACATCTCCTGAGAGCTTTTTTTCCGTAATTTCTCCGATTTTCTGGATAGTAAGGGCTCTTTCATTATCAGGAATGCCAGTTCTGGTTTCTCTGTGATTGACCCAGAGAGAAAAGGAAGAATGAGAATCATACTTCAGGTCGCCCTCCCTCTCTACGACTTCCCCAAGCATATCACTGGCTTTACTAGCTTCCCGAACAAGTTCGGCCATAAAAGGCAACCTGAGTTGTCTCGATGCCACAGGGTCCACAGCCACACAGATAAGACCACCTGCATCTTTTCTCATCCACTTTACGTCTTTGAAAGTTACCGCTTTTGCAGGGATTACGAGGTCAGTTTCCCCTTCCCTTGAGTCAGAATCATAGATCTGGATCATTTTTCCGGCCCGAAGGGCTTCCAGTGCCTGATTGATATTTTCGTTTTTATACGTAAGAAAATCGTAAACCGTACTTTCGCTCATTTTTAGCTCTCCATATCCTGTTTTTTTACCTGTACTACAACTCTGTCTCCATCGTTCAATTCCAGGGCATCCCTTAATTTTACAGGTGCGATAATCTCAATCAAATCCGATGGGTAATGCGTTCTATCGGGAGCCACTATAGCGGCTTCAATACCGCCAACGACAACTGGATAGCATTTTCCCCCCCCGAATGTACGTTCTCCGTCATTGAAGCCTTCTACCCGGGCAGCTGGCATTTCACGCAAAATACTTCGAAGAGCCAAACTACTTTCGGAAAGCTGCACATTCAGAGTCCCGGGAAAAGGTACGAAGTGCAATTTCTCCTCAAATTGCTTCTTGTATCCTGGTATATTTACATAATACTGGCCTTCTCCAAGGCCCTTAAGCACCTTTCCTTCAAGCTCCAAAATCTCGGGTTCCGGAGAGAAGATCATGTTATAGGCGATGTATTCGCTCTTAAGGACTTCAATCCCTTTTTCTGTCATTTTTACCAACTGGCCACCCGGAACAATCCTCCTTTCGATCAGCCCTTTCTCTTCCAGCTGCTTTAGCTTTCTTGCTGCGGTTTTGGAGCTTGCTCCAGTATGCTTTTGAAACTCTATCGATGAAACCTTGATGGTTTTATTTACTGCTCCGATAAGTGCAAGTTTTTTAAGGTATTCGATGTCCGACACTGTCAGCACCTTTCTTAATCTTGAGACGCATCTCAATAATGAGATGTATGATTATGCAGTCTGTTATAATAAAACTTTTGATAGCAAGCTCCATCTGGTGTGTATCCAGAAGACTTTTTAATACCTTCTAGGATCGCCAAAATTTGTCATCAATTTCACTGGCAACTAACTACAATAAATCAAAAACTCGGGAAATAGTATGGCCCGAAAGTTACATAAATTCAAATTGACTTTGTATAATTCTTTAGCATAAAAAACAGATTTATCGTTTTTATTGATGCATAGGTTTCTGCGTTTTGTTTGGTCTAGCTGAAGGTTTTGAACTCGTTTTTTTTAACTTCATGCCTCTAATAATCATTTCAGTTTCTACATCTTCAAGCAAGGTTTTGAGATCAATCATAACTTTGGTTAAATGAGAATCAGAAGTATTTACGAGTCCCTCATCAACGGCATGCCTTATTCGTTCTAACATTTTTATTCTTAGATAGTTGAGAGTATTAGGATCTAGAGGTCTAGAATGTTCAAATTTGTTATCTACCATTCTTTTAAACTCCTCAGATTTTCAGTAATTACAGGAGCACAGCACATGAAAATTTATGAGATTTACAAAGGAGAATTAGAGAAGTAGCCTTTTTGTGCTCTCTAAAATCTTTTATCTTCTGAGAATTGGAGGTTTCCAATGCCACATAATTTTAACTATGCCAGATTTAAGCAGTTCAAAATTTGCGCCATTCTTTTTATATTTCCTGATTCTCTGCAGGAACCATCTTCAAAAGAGTGCCCATTTGAGTTTCGATCAGAGCAATTTCTGTCCTGCGTTAGGGCCAGGAGCGCACTGGAATACCTCACTAATCCTGACTTCTATAAGGTTCTTTGCAGGAAGTCCAGGTTTTGCCGCATGCACGATTGCTTTCATTTTTTCAAATTTTTCTCCAGAACTGAGAATTTCAGCTTTACCTTTTATTTGGAAGCAGCCGCCGGTACCCGGCCCCCATACATAGATTGCCACATTCGGGTTTTCTTGAAGGTTTGCCAGGGATTTGGACATGAAATTGTCTGAAATCCAGATCGTTTCATCGTCTACAAGCTGGCAGAACCCTATAGGCACTACATTCGGAATTCCTTCTTTTGAGGCTGTAGCTACGGGAAAGATCTTCACTTTTGAAAAAGCAATTTTCATCTCTTCATTTAATTTTACCATAATATCACAATCAAGGTGATTGCAGTGTATATTAATATAGTTAAGCGTCATAATTCTGTATCGAACTTTTGCTCGTGTATTTTAATGACCTTTAAGACAAAGGTCGTGTACATTAGTTGGTTGATGTTATTTTCCAAAACACTTTTAGTGGCGCATCAAACTTTTTTTGTATTTCAGTAAGATTAATAGCATGCTTGATGCACAAAACAGAAGGCATTTCCGGCACTGGAAAATTAATCATGAAAACGTCAACCGCATAATGATGGACGACCTAGCTACTTCAGTATCTTATTATCTCATCTTATCATTTTTTACCCTGCACTCTTGATAGTGCAATTATCCTATAGCACCAAGTAAATTTTGTTATTTATTTCCAGTCCAACCGCATAAGATATAGCTTTTTCAAGAACTGAAAAGTCTTTTATTATCGAAACCCAATATGAAATGAATATTTTTTCATGAATATTATTTTGGGGGATATAATGAATACGAGCGAGAATTCTAAAGTTCCGTATAATCTAGCAAATATCAAGAGATGCATGTGTCCAAAGTGTCCGGTCCAGGCTGGCAGCAAATGCGCAATGGATAAACTTGATAGCTTAGTAAAGGGATTGGAAAGTGCACAGGAAGGAGATATTCCGGAACCTCAAAATGTTCCTGGAATCTATTGCTCAACAGATAAAGCAACCTGTCAGGATCTTAACCCTGACCAGCAATGCATTTGCTATACCTGTGCAGTCTGGAAAGAATATAATCTCGGAGACGGTACTTCGTCTATGTACTTCTGCCAGAACGGTAAAGCAACTTAATTTGAAGACCAGAGGATAAAAGGATTATATCTGGAAATCAGATCACAAATTAACAGCAATGAATTCTAAAAATGAGAGAAGTTAGCGGCATCTATATAGTATCATATCTGTAATATCATATCTGTAGTATCATATCTGTAGTATCATAAAGCAATTCAGCCTCTATCAACACGACAATTGTTAGGGGTATGTTTGAGGAGGGAAAGATTGAAAAATTTAATTTTTTTCTTAAGAATCTTAGATCTCATCTCTTTTTTTAAATCCACATCAGGTGTTCGGCAAGGATCTTTCCGCCAAGCCCAATAAGGATAAGGCCTCTTATAATTTCGACTTCGTGCTCAAAGAAAGGACCTATCCTGTATCCCAGGATCGCTCCGCAAAAAGATATAAAAAAGGTTGTACAACCGATTATAATCGCAGGCTCAAGAACTGATCACTCAATTTGGCGGTGCGGTCTTCAAGATTCAGTCACTAGAACTTGAAATCTGGCTGCACATACTGGTATACATTTTCCGTGTGATTATCTTCAATGAACTGGTGAAACTGCTGGTGCGTATCGCAAAACCAACAAGTAACTCCTTGATCACATATAAGGCAGCTACACAATAAGTTTTTCATGATGAGAATCTCCACCATTTATTCAATGTTTCAGAATTGTTTTAATGACCATTAGCCTGATTGATTACTCAAATGTTCGAACTGGAATTTTCTGAAAATGTAGAAAAATACGGAGGGTTTTATAGTAAACCTATGTATTTTGGGTAATAAAGCAAAATGAAGACAATTTTCCTAGAATAATTGAAATTAAAATATGTTAGATTGCGAGGAAAAAAAGAAAAAGCCTGGTTTATCCAGGCTGAGAACTGTTAGTTTCATCTAGTGCTTCTTTGAGTCCACTGGCTAATTTGTTTTGGTCCCCAGTTGCCCAGAAGTGAAGGAAGAACAACCTGGGTTCTTCATAGATCATATGGTTATGGACGGCAGTTACACTGATTTTATTATCTCCCATAGTTTTTATTACAGGGTTAACCTCATCAGCAGTCAGTACGAAGTCCCCAGCAATTGCAACATTGCCATTGCCAAGAGGCTGGAAGTTTATTCCTGTGGCCACACCCATAGATGGAGGCACTTCCATACCTGCGTCAGTTATTGTTTCATTCCTTGGGATCCCAAGCTGATAGACACCACCACTGTATTTCCCTTTTGCTCCAATCGTTTCATTGAGCATATTTGTATCAAGGTTGCTATTATTCATAGACTGAACAGATATCGAGGCGTTAATTGGCGTTTTTGTCAAAGCAAGGGATTCATTAATCGTTCTTGCCATGGAGACTGAGTCTCCATGACCGGAGATATGCATGTACATAACTCTTGGAGACTCGCCGAGTAGATGGTTATGTAGTGCCGTTTGCTCTATGCTTTTTTGTTGTAGCATCTGCATTACTGGGTTAACCTCATCCAGTGTCAGTACTAGATCCCCCATTAACATCGATGTGTTTCCCTCATTTTTAAAGGCCACCCATGATCCAAGTGCAAGTGCTGGATTAACCGTAACGTTTTCGACCTTGACGTTCAGGTCGCTTCTAGGCATGCTGAACTTGAAAACGTCACCTGGCATCAATGTCCCCGATCTACCCATAGCCTGCTCCACGTCTTCCAGCTAGAATTCGAACAAGTCCTGATGGGGCTTGCTCAAGTTTGACAGGCTGAGCGGCACTTATTAAAACAGTAGCCGTAAGCAACAATATAGTTGCACTGGCTATACAGAGATTTTTAGATCTCAGTCTTATTCCCCCAATAATATGTTAATAGCTACAAAATTGAGCACCAATGGAATAGAGCCCATCCTCACTGATATCACATAGGTACTACCAAATTATTGTAATAACCCTGAGTATATTATGGATTTCATAATAATCTTTGGGGGCATATAAATGTCTGATTGTTTTTTTGGAGTTATAACAACATCCGGTCTCAGTTATTAATATGAGTTTTTTACCCAACTTGATATTCCTCAGTTTTCACTTACTCCTTGTTAACTTATTTCAACTTTTTCCATTTCTGTTGTTTTCATCTAGCTTGTTTTCACCTAGCTTGTTTTCATCTAGCTTGTTCTGTTATCTTTTAGTTTTCTGACTGTATTCTACCAACTCCGAAATATTTATATATTTATACGTGCTTTTAGCTATTAGTAAATCAAGTTTGCTTGATTTGCCCTGTAAAGTGCCATATTAAATCTCCTTAAATCTGCAGACTCCTGAGTAAATTTGCCGTTGAACCTCCATTGTTTTTATTTTTTATTTTTTTGTTTTTTGTTTTTTGTCTTTTGTTTTATCTATTTTCTCTATTGGCAAATGATACGAAATAGAAACACATTTAAGTTCCTCACCTTCCAGCCCAAGGTTTATTAGTTGATACGACAATTATGCAGAAAATTCAATGTTTTTCGCTCAAGCCTTTTTTTAAAAGGCTTGTGGGCAAGCAGTTTTTGAAAAGACTTGTAAAGAGACTTTCACTCCTTGTTTTCATACCCGTTTCCAGGTTTATCGGAAATCTTGGTGAGAAATATGACTGATACAATTCACTGGGCAGACGTCATAGCCGAAGACGTACTAAAAAAAAGTGGCAAACATCTTGTTGCCACAGGCATCACTCCTTCAGGACATATACATATTGGCAATATGAGAGAAGTCGTGACTGCCGATGCTGCTTATAGAGCTCTTATTGATAAGGGAGCTAGTGCCGACTTTATTTATATTGCTGACAATTATGATCCCCTGCGTAAAGTTTATCCATTCCTTCCCGAGAGTTATTCCGAACATGTGGGAAAACCTATATCTGAAATTCCCTGTCCCTGCGGGAATTGTGCAAACTATGCCGAACATTTCCTGAAGCCTTTCTTAGAAGCTCTTAGGCGATTGGGTATTAATCCTCAGGTTTACAGAGCAGACGAGATGTATAAGGCAGGCAAATACACCAAAGCAATAAAGACTGCCCTTGTTAAAAGAGATGCAATTGCTAAAATCCTCGAAGAAGTCTCAGGAAAAACTGTAGCCCCGGATTGGAGCCCGTTCAATCCCAGATGTAATCAATGCGGCAAGATCACAACCACAAAGGTTACAGGCTTTGATCTGGAAGCCGAGACCGTGGAATATGTCTGTGCATGCGGGCACTCTGGAACCGTACCAATGGCAGGGGGAGGAAAACTTACTTGGCGTGTGGACTGGCCTGCTCGCTGGTCAGTTTTAGGGGTAACAGTTGAGCCTTTCGGGAAGGATCATGCTTCTAAAGGCGGTTCTTATGACACCGGAAAGAGAATTGTAAAAGAGATTTTCGGGCATGAGCCTCCTTATCCTATTGTCTATGAGTGGATAATGCTTGGAAAGCGGGGAGCAATGTCTTCTTCTACAGGAGTCGTTATCTCGATTACGGACATGCTGGAAGTTGTGCCTCCTGAAGTTCTTCGCTACCTCATTATCCGCACAAAGCCCGAAAAACACATTCAATTCGATCCAGGACAGCCTCTCCTCACTCTTGTGGATGAATACGAGCGGCTCAGGGCACAGTTCAGGGGAAATGATCCTTCACTTGGAGATTTTCAAAGGAGAGTTTATGAACTTTCCAGGGCAACAGGTATCTGCCAGTCTGAAGTTCCTTTCAAGCAGATGGTAACTATCTATCAGGTAGCAAGGGGAGATTTTGACCAAATCCTGAAAATCGTAAAACGTTCAGGCTTTTCAACGGAAGATAAGAAGTGTATAAAAGAACTAGTGGACAACGTTTCTAAATGGCTCAAGCTCTATGCTCCGCCTTTTGCCAAATTTAACGTAAAAGAAAAGGTACCTGTGCAGGCCGCAACCTTGTCCGAGCTTCAGAAAGCTTTTCTTTCAGCTTTTGCAGTCATTATTAAATCCAAAAAGGAAATCAGCGGAGAAGAATATCATATGCTGGTTTATTCTGCAAAAGAAGAAGGTTCCGAACTGAATAAGCGAATTGCGGAAAAACTGAACATTTCTGCCCCGCAAATAGATCCCAAAGAGCTTTTCAAAGCGATCTATATTTCACTACTAGGACAGAACTCGGGCCCTAAAGCCGGATGGTTCCTATCTTCGTTTGAGAAGGAATTCCTGGTAGAAAGGTTTGAAGAAGCTTCAACCTACAGCCCTGAAAAACAAGCATAAACATGGATAAATCAGATATTCATAAACTCACAAATTCGCAGACAGGTTCTATGAAGAATCATTTCCTTGCCTGGGACAGAGAATACTCCCACCTAAAATGGGGTGGGCCTGCACCTGTCCAAAATATCCAGGTTCAGCTTCTTTCCGGGTCAAGAATCCTTGATGCAGGTTCAGGAAACGGTAGATACCTTGGGGAGCTTGCAAGGCACTACAGTGCAATTGGGATTGACGTTTCGTTAACTGCTCTTAAAGGTTCCAGAACTCAGCTTGCAAGAAGCGAAAGGTTTGCCGAACACATTGGGGCTAATATCTCGAATCTTCCCTTCAAATCTCAAATTTTTGATGGAATTCTCTGTTATGGAGTACTCCAGCACCTCTTCAACGAAGAAAGAGAATCTGCTGTCAAGGAATTCAATCACGTACTTAAGAAGGGCGGTTTAATCTTTTTTGAAGCCTTCGGCTGTGAGGATATGCGCTGTGGGGGAAAAACTTCAATCCCTTTTGAAGAGAGGACGTTTGCCCGGCAAAATGGAATAATATACCACTATTTTACTAAAGACGAAGTTGAGACCCTTTTCAAAGAATTTAAACTTATAGAAATAGAAAATATAATTAAAGAAAAAAATTTTAAAGGAGCTGTTTACAGGAGGCATCTGGTAAGAGGAATCTTCCAGAAGCTTTAATTTTTTCATCCCGGAAAACTTTTTAGAAAAGATATTTTATCAAAAACTCTCCCGTCACTTCCAATTTTCCCTGAGATTTTCTTGTCTGATTGCTTATACGAAGGCTATTTTCAGGTAACTCAACACAATTATAACAAGCGCTCCAAAAATGCCTCCTATTGCGCAGACAAGAACTGCCACCCAGGTGATTGCGATTTCAAGTCCGAGCAGAAGTTTTGCCGCCATCAAGACTAAGACCCCAAGTACTGCATTTATTGCAAGGCTAGTCGCGGTCTTCAGGAGTTTATATAAAATGAAGGCTGCTACAATTGCCAGAGCCAGTACTAAAATTTCAATAATTCCAACTACCATATGTCATAGATAGAGCCTCAACTTATTTATAATTATCACTGAGTTTTATAATACAGTTATAAAGTAAGAGGTTTAATCTTCAGAGACTAACAGGATGCTCAGCGATCTTTTTGTCAAAAGGAACGTTAATTCCAGATTTTTTTCTCAGAGATTACGGATAAACTCAGTAATACTTTTTTTGAGTGAAGTTTTATCCGGATAAACCCTTGTCTCAAGTAAAGAGTCAGGATTTCCCAGTAGCATTGCCGAAACGGCTGCATCTGGGTTGTAAAGGCAGAGCACAGGAATTTTCTGGACAAGAGCCCGGCAGATTTCGTAACCAACACCCGTTGACGGCACTGTAACTTCTGCAATCAGGGCATCGCTTTTTACAAGCAAACCCAGATCCCTGGCATAAATTTCTTCTTCTGTCATTCTCATTTCTACGTTTTCTAGATCGGGATCTACAACATGCCAGCTAAGTACTTCAGCTCCTGCCTCTTCCAGAGTATCAAACATAAACCTATATGTCTCAAGTAGTTGCCGTCCTCCACGTATCGAGCCAGATAGAAAAATCTTTGGGCTTCTTTTTTCCGAAACCTTCATATTCTCCAGTTTTTCCACGTTCCCTTCACCCTTTAATCCATTTTCCAGTAATTCTGGCTTTTACTGTACTCCCCTGAAATAATGTCCTGTGGTAAAGCCTTTTCCAAGCTTCTCGCAGTTTTGGCATCCTTTTTTTCCGGTTTCAAGATAAGTATCAATCGAATTCCTGTAAGCTCGGGTTATTCTTCTTATTTCGTCTGCATTTTCAATTCCAAGAGTCTCGATCCTGAGACTTGAGACTCCCCTTTCTAGAATTTCAGGAACGTATTCAAGCATACAAAGCGATCTTGAATTAAGGAGATGCATCCTGCATTTATAATCCATTAGAAGAGGAAACTCGTAGTTTTTCTCGTCTACCAGCGTAAACTTTCCTGATTTGCATGGGGCATTGCACTGCCCTTTACTGTTCCCAAGCAGTCCCCCTATAAGACAGTGTTCGGATTCCATCAGTTCAAGGCGGCCGTGAATTATACACTCTGCAGGCCCGGAAAAAGCAACGCTTTTTAGTTCTTTAAGGCTCAATTCTGGAGAGATTACAGCCATCTGAGATCCTTCCTGCAAAAGAAGAGTAAAAGTATGGCTGTTAAAGACGTTCAGAGGACTATCCGCAATAAAAGGGATTTTCTCGGCTTTTGCAAAACCCAGGGTTCCCAAATTTGAAACAACGACACCATCAGCTCCAAGTTCCCTCACAAAAGAGAAGATTTTTTCTACGTAATCCATTTCGGAATCTTTAACAATCTTTGGGGTAATAAAATAAATTTTCTTACCTGCCTTTTGCGTTTCTGCAACAGCTTTCTTATCAACGACATAAAGCTCTTGTTCAGAGTCTTGTTTTTGCCTTGCAGCTTCCGGCTTTCTGAAAAGCCCCTCTCCAAAATATATTCGATCGGCTCCACCTGCAAGCGCCTTTTCAAGTCCTTCTAGGGAATAAACGGAAACTGAGAGTTGGGGACTAGTCGGAATACTTTCTTGAATAGTTTTTTCTGGTTCCTGTCCTATGTTTTCTCCTAATTCCAAAAATTGCAGGTTGCTAAGAGGTTTACGCTTCCACCTGGAAATCCGCAGGTTTTCAAGCTGTTCTATTGCTTTTGTCCTGAGCTCGTTCAATTGTCCCACAGGAACAAAAACATCACCTTCCACAGTGACATGAAGTTCAGAGGCTTCAAAAAGCGTGTTTCCAAGTTTTGAAAGTTGTTTTTCGATCCGGGCCTTTGAAGTGGGCTGCTTTTCGGCCTTCTCGACCAGATATTCGGACTCAATTGTAACTGTATTTGAATCTCTGTCTTTTACCTCAAGCCTGATAGAGCTTCCAGGTGCAACGGTTGCCGTGATGAACACAGGAATTTTAGGTCTCAGATTTCCAGATTCGCTTTCTTTTTTGAGGGAATCCATAAGCTTTTTGTCATGCGTCCTGTAAACCGTGCTTCCTGATGGGGCTTTTGAATCAAAGGGGATTTCTACCGTATCTCCCGTTCCTGCACTATATACCGGGCCTTTTTCAGTATACATTGAGGATATAATTTTTCCTTTATCTTCAGGCCTGGTTTCTGGATTTTCAACCATAATCCCGTCTCCCAGGCGAAGAGACCGTGAAAGTCTAATACGAATACGATTTAAACGCCTATCATACCCCGTAACTATACCTGCCGGAATTCCACGGTTGTGAGGATTCTCCCTGCTCATGAGTTCCCAGCGCGGATTTTCAAAAAAGTAACCCTGAGTAAACCCCCTATTAAAGAGTTGAGTAAGTGTTTCCTGCTCTTCTTCGGAAACCGAATACTCTGCAGGATTTTCAAGATACCTATCAATCAGGCGGCGGTAAATCCTGACAACGCCTGCAACATATTCCGGCCTTTTCATCCGGCCT
>DASXVB010000054.1:0-8237 GCA_036504475.1 Methanosarcina sp. | reverse complement strand
TTGGAAAAGAAGGCAGGTCAAAAATACGGCCATTATACCCCTAATACAAAGGTTGTACTTGTCGAAGGAGAAGGTAAACCGGTTTTGCAGGAGCTAATCAAATTACTTGGGAGTTACAGAAACGAAGGGCAGAAAGTAGGGCTTCTTCTCAGTGAGGAAACCAGTAAGGAGATTGCAGTCTTCTTTGCTTTGAAAAATTTAGAACCAGATGAGTGCTTTTTGCTGGGATCCAGGGAAGAACCTGAAGTAGCTGCCAAGAAACTTTTTGAAGGGCTCAGAAAGCTTGATAGGAAGGGACTGGATGTAATCGTGGCTGATGGATCTTTCAGCCATTCAGGGCTTGGGGAAGCTCTAATTAACCGATTGAGGGAAGCGTCTTCCATAAAGATTGCCGTTTAAGCTCAAGTACAGTGTAAATTCAAGACTTAGTTATTGTTTTGAGAGGGAAGAATTTTGAACGCCGAGAAAAAGGAAAATCTGGTAAAGATGCAGGCTTATAAGAAAATGGTAAATCAGAATAAAAAAATAAACAAGATTAACCTTATAGTGCTGGCTGCAGGCTTGCTTTTAACAATTCTGGGTATAGAGAAGGTGGGGAGCTATCTTCTCTGGATAGGTATCTTTGTTCTTTTTGTAACCACGATTTCAAGCATTCTTGCATCAGGAACTCTTCGCAGGCAGAGGTAATTCCATTTTTCTTTTTTAAAGGGGCTTTCAAATGGGAGAAACAATTGCAAGTAAGGAAATGCACGAATATTTTGACGAACTCGAAGCAAGACTCAAAGAGGCTATCAAGATCGCAAATACAGCTCGAGCTCATGGAGGCGACCCAAAGCCCATTGTAGAAATTCCCCTTGCCAAAGATCTTGCAGATAGGGTTGAGAATCTTATAGGAGTAGAGGGAGTTGCTGTAAAGATCCGGGAACTCGAAGAAAAAATGTCAAGGGAAGAATGTGCTCTTGAAATCGGGCGTCAGGTCGCAGAAGGAGAAGTGGGAAACTTCCCCACAAAAAAGGATGCAGTTGAAGCCGCGATCCGGGTTTCCATGGCCGTCATTACAGAAGGAGTGGTTGCAGCCCCGATTGAAGGGATTAATAAGGTCGAACTGGGAAAGAACGACGATGGTTCTGAGTATATCCGGATTTTTTATTCCGGGCCCATCCGGAGTGCAGGTGGAACAGCCCAGGCTCTTTCCGTGCTTGTTGGAGATTATGTAAGGCGTGGGATAGGGATTGACCGCTATAAACCAAGACCTGAAGAAGTAGAGCGTTATGTAGAAGAGATCGTTCTTTACAAGAGAGTTGCAAGCTTGCAGTATATGCCATCGGAAGATGAAATCCGTCTGATAGTTAAGAATTGCCCTGTCTGTATTGACGGAGACCCAACCGAGGAAGCTGAAGTTGAAGGGCACAGAGATCTCGAAAGAATAGGGACAAACCGCATCAGAGGGGGAATGTGCCTTGTACTTGCCGAAGGGCTTGCTCTTAAAGCTCCCAAAGTTAAAAAACACGTTAACAAGTTGAATATGGACGGATGGGATTGGCTGGATATCCTCATAGGGGGTGCAAAAACCGGAGGCGATGAAGAAGATGATCAGAAGAACAAGATCAAGCCAAAGGATAAGTATATAAGAGATCTGATTGCAGGCAGGCCGGTTTTCTCCCATCCTTCAAGGCCAGGAGGATTCAGGCTCCGTTATGGACGTTCCAGAAATACCTCTTTTGCGGCTGCTGGAATCAATCCGTCTACTATGGTTCTGCTTGACGATTTTATTTCTAATGGAACTCAACTCAAGGTCGAAAGGCCTGGAAAGGCTGCAGCTATGTCTGCTGTCGACTCAATAGAAGGGCCAACTGTGCGTCTTTGTTCCGGAGACCTCGTCCGTATAGACGATATAAAAGAAGCTTATGAGATTCGCTCGCAGGTCGAGGTAATAGTAGATATCGGAGAGATCCTGATTAATTACGGGGATTTTCTGGAAAACAATCATCCCCTCATGCCTTCACCTTATGTTTTCGAATGGTGGTTTTATGACTATGAAGCAGCTTGCTCTGAGAAAATACCTAAAGAGGAATTAAAAAATCCATCGGCAACTCTGGCTCTAAGGCTTGCGGAGGAATACGATGTGCCTCTACATCCAAAGTTTACGTATTTATGGCACGACATAAATCGAACCGAATTTGAGGCTTTAAGGAAATTCGTGATTGAAGAAGGAAATTTCTCGGTTGAAGATGGGATTCTCAGGTTACCTCTAAAAGCCTGCGTGGAAAAGGGTATCAAACTTGTACTTGAAAAGCTCCTTGTACTTCACAGGGTGAAAGCTGACACAATCCTAATTGAAGAAGCTCTTCCTTTTATTTCTTGCCTTGGACTTGACTGCAATCTTGAAGAAAAGATGAAAATGCCTGATACTGATAGTATGGTAGATGCTGCAGCTCTTTTAAGCGGATTTAAAGTTCTCCCAAGGGCTCCTTCGAGGATAGGGGCAAGGATGGGAAGACCGGAAAAAGCCAATATGCGAAAGATGTCTCCTGCAGCTCAGGTTCTTTTTCCGATAGGTAATGCTGGAGGAATTACGAGAAATCTTGTATCTGCTTCAGATTACTCGGCTTCAATGAATGGGAAAATAGGCGAAATTGAAGTGGATCTGGGAATTAGGAAATGTCCTGACTGCGGGAAAGAAACTTATTTCTGGCGTTGTGACTGCGGAGGATATACTCATCCCAAACTCTCCTGCCCCCGTTGCAAGATTGAGGTTCAAGGCTCTGAAACCTGTCCCAAATGCGGTAAAAAGCTAACTTCCGTTGCAAATGTAAAACTTGATTTTCGTTCTATCTACAAGCAGGCCTTTGAAAACGTAGGGGAAAGAGAAAAAATGGCCCTTATCAAAGGCGTAAAACGGCTTATGAACGGGCAGATGACTCCCGAACCTCTGGAAAAGGGCATCTTGAGGGCAAAACATGATATCTATATTTTCAAGGATGGGACTGTCCGCTATGATATGTCAGATATTCCCCTTACACATATCAGGGCTGATGAAATCGGAATAACAGCAGCTAAACTCCGGGAACTAGGTTATGTGGAAGACGTTTACGGAAATCCCCTTGAGAGAGATGATCAGGTTGTCTGCTTGAAGGTCCAGGATCTTGTGATTTCTTATGATGGTGGCGAGTATATGCTGCGTACTGCACAATATGTGGATGACCTGCTTGTGAAATATTACGGGGTTGAGCCATACTACAATGCCGAAACAATCCAGGATCTAGTAGGCATATTACTCATAGGGCTTGCTCCGCACACCTCCGCAGGCGTACTAGGGCGTTTAATAGGGTTTACGAGAGCTTCAGTCGGCTATGCTCATCCTTTTTTTCATGCTTCAAAACGCAGGAATTGCGATGGAGACGAAGATTGCGTAATGCTCCTCATGGATGGAATACTTAATTTCTCTAGATCTTATCTACCAGATAAAAGGGGAGGAAAAATGGACGCTCCTCTTGTGCTTACTACCAGGATCGATCCCAAGGAAGTAGACAAGGAAGCGCATAATATAGATGTGCCTTCAAGCTACCCTCTGGCGTTCTATAAGGCTACCCAGGAAATCAAAAACCCTACAGAGCTTGAAGATATTATGGATCTGGTGAGTAGCCGACTTGGAACACCGGAACAGTATGAGCATTTTATGTTTACGCATGACACTACGGATATTGCTGCAGGTCCCCTCAACTCTTCATATAAAACTCTCGGAAGCATGATCGAGAAAATGGAAGCTCAACTCTCCCTTGCTAACAAAATAAGGGCAGTGGATGCTCCAGATGTAGCTGAAAGAGTTCTCAAGTCTCATTTTCTTCCTGATCTTCTCGGAAATCTCCGTTCTTTTTCCAGGCAAAAGATGCGTTGTATAAAATGCGGAGAGAAATTCAGGCGCCCTCCGCTAACTGGGGTCTGCCCTAAATGCGGAGGTAATGTAATTTTGACCGTACACGAAGGAGCTGTCCGTAAATATCTTGAAATTTCAAAAGAAATTGGGGAAAGATACGGGGTTTCGAGTTACACCCGGCAAAGAATTGAACTTCTTGATAAAGACATATGTTCTCTGTTCGAGAATCATAGAGTTAAGCAACTGGGACTTTCGGATTTCATGTCTGGATCTGCGCGCTGAAAATGAAGGAAAAGGAGATTCGACACTTAGATAAGTTAATCTGATGAATTAGAAGGAGGCAGGGCAGTTTAAGAGTCCAAAAACATAGAAGCATTTATTAATTAGCTCTTTAATTTCGCTACCCACTTCTTATTAGCCTTTCCAATAGAGACTCTTTTGTTTTGATGTTCTTATAGGGAAAAATTCCCCCTATCAGATCTAACAATCATTCATATATTTTTGTGTAATTATATACTTGTGTATCTATTTATATAGTATCTGTTTGATTATCTGTATCCTCTATTCAATTGATTTTTTTACATTGTGGGCTGTTTTTCTTCTCAAATCCGAGTGAGGTTTTGATTACAATCGGATTATTCCACCGGTAATCCAAGGGAATTAATCTGTCCTATAAGTTCCGTAAAATTTTTAATTTCCAGTTCAAGAACCTCTTCTCTTTTCATGCCTATTGATATTTCACCGTCTACAGAAAGACTCTCCGGACCTCTGCGAACAAGCCTATCAATGCCGTCTTTTTTAAGTGCTTCTTTAACTTCCATATCATGTACAAAGGCTCTTCCGGGAATAAAAACAGTCTCACTTACTTCTGAGAGGTCCAGCTTTTTGAAATCTTCTATAGTAACAAGGCATCCAATATCTTTTTTCAGAGAAACAATGTTTACAGAACCCCCAAGTGTTTCAAAGATTTCTTTTAGCCTTGGGGCTGCTATCTGGCCTGTAATGATGGTGGCTTTTTTTGTAATTTTTGGAAGTTTTTCAAGGGCTTCGGGAACATTGCGGATAGCAAAAGGAGAACCAATTAAGGGATCTTCAAGTGGGGTTCCTGTTATCCTCATAGAAGGATACTTTGCTGCAGAGCTGCGCACTAACTCTGTGAATTCTTCAACAGTATGTGGGATTATGCCTGGAATAATAGGGGCATTGTTCAGGATAAGACCGTTTTCCTGAAAGTTTGCAAATCGCATCAGGATAGCCCCTTTTGCACCCATAGTTTCCAAGTCTCTAAGGGTCCTATCAAGAACTTCTCCATCATTTACTCCCGGAATAAGTACAATCGCTCCATATACGTCACAATGAGCGCAAAAATCTCGAAGAACTTGTAAAGAAGCTTCAGGTTCCGGGTCTTTCATGAATTCAGCTCTTAGAGCTGGATCAGTTGCAAAAACTGTAAAACTTACCTCTGTGACTCCGTGATCTATATAATAAGAAGCATCATCAGGCTTGCTGAAGCCCTTTCCGCTTGTATACCCCAAATGAATAGGAGTTTCGAATTGAGACAAGAATTCGACGAGCATTTTAAGCTCTGGATAACAGCTTAAATCGCCTCCTCCGCTAACTGTGAATTTTTTTATCTCCCCACTTGCGAAATAGAGTTTTCCAGCAGTTTCCTCCAATACCACTTGGAGCGGTTTGAAACCTGAGTATGATTCTTTTACACCGCGAGTGCAGTAGTCACATCCTTTTTTGAAAGGAAGACAATACTTGCAGCCGAAGGGCTGAATGTCTCTGAC
This sequence comes from Methanosarcina sp., assembly GCA_036504475.1. Classification (GTDB taxonomy): domain Archaea; phylum Halobacteriota; class Methanosarcinia; order Methanosarcinales; family Methanosarcinaceae; genus Methanosarcina. The sequence continues at coordinate 2,567 of DASXVB010000054.1, read as the reverse complement.
TTTTTTAAAATAACAATACTTGCAAAAGCCTCTGCAATCTACCCCTGGATTTCCACCTACATCGACAGTTACTTCCATATTAAACTTTCGTATTATTAAGATATTACTAAATCTTTTTGGTATGACTATAAAATAAACATATATCTTACTCAAATTATTAATATGATTTTCTATTTCCATTTAAAAAAAAATTTTCTATGTGGTTTCGCTTATTTCTAACTGCTTTAAGTAATGTTAAAGCTCTATTTTTCTATTGATATCGTTTTTTTATATAATTTCACAAAAATAGATTTTACATTAATAAAATCCATTTTAAAAAAATACATAAATTCCTTTAGCGGAGAACACAAAAGATTTAAGTACCTTCCAAACGAATGAGATTTCATTGGGAAAGTGGACACTTAAAAACGACGCGGTACTTGATTTATTGAGTGCAAAAGCACTTGAGTTAGGTGACCAATCCCAAAATGATGTTAATAAATTAAGGAGGAAATTAAAGTGTCTGACACAGTAGACATCTACGACGACAGAGGAAAACTGCTCGAGAGCAATGTCGACATTATGAGCCTTGCTCCAACAAGAAATGCAGCAATTAAAAAGATTATCATGGACACCAAGAGGTCTGTTGCAATCAACCTCGCAGGTATTCAGGGTGCACTTGCCAGCGGTAAGATGGGCGGTAAGGGCCGTCAGATCTTAGGTCGTGGGCTTAACTACGACATTGTAGGCAATGCTGATGCAATTGCAGAAAATGTTAAAAAACTCGTCCAGGTTGATCAAGGCGACGATACCAATGTCATCAAAGTCAAAGGCGGAAAGAGCCTGTTGGTTCAGTCCCCACATTCCAGGATGATTGCAGGTGCCGATTTCATGTCCGCAACCACGGTTGGTGCAGCAGCAGTCACCCAGACTATCATGGACATGTTCGGAACCGATCCATATGATGCCCCCATCGTAAAAGCCGCTGTCTGGGGAAGCTACCCACAGACAATGGATCTCATGGGAGGCCAGGTTCAGGGCATTCTCAGCATCCCCCAGAACAACGAAGGTCTTGGCTTCTCCCTCAGGAACATTATGGCCAACCACGTTGCAGCAATTTCCAACCGGAATGCAATGAACGCATCAGCTCTTTCTTCTATCTATGAACAGGCTGGTATTTTCGAAATGGGTGGAGCAGTCGGTATGTTCGAGAGACATCAGCTTCTCGGTCTTGCATACCAGGGTCTCAACGCCAACAACCTCTTATATGACATTGTAAAAGAAAACGGTAAGGACGGTACCATTGGAACCGTTATCGAGTCCGTTATCCACAGGGCAATTGAAGCAGGTATTATCTCCGTTGACAAGACCGCTCCCTCTGGATACAAGTTCTATAAAGCAAACGATGTCCCCAAATGGAATGCCTGTGCAGCAGTCGGTACCCTTGCAGCCACCCTCGTGAACTGTGGTGCAGGACGTGCAGCTCAGAACGTTTCCTCAACACTTCTCTACTTCAATGATATCCTTGAGAAGGAAACTGGTCTTCCAGGATGCGACTACGGTAAAGTAGAAGGTACTGCAGTAGGTTTCTCATTCTTCAGCCACTCCATCTATGGTGGCGGTGGGCCTGGTGTCTTCAATGGTAACCACGTCGTTACCAGACACTCCAGAGGATTCGCAATCCCCTGCGTATGCGCAGCAGTAGCTCTTGACGCAGGTACCCAGATGTTCACAATCGAATCAACATCCGGCCTGATTGGCGATGTCTTTGGTGCGATTAAGGAATTCCGCGAGCCGATTAAGGCAGTTGCAGGAGCGCTCTAAACAATTACTCAAAAGGTCTAAAGATGTCAGACTCTGCTTCAAATACTGAAGATTCTATTCAAATCGAAATTTTTCCCAGTAGAATCCTATCCCCTGAAACAGCTCAGAAGCTCATGGCTGAAATTTACAAGGTGGATGGGGTAATCCGCGTCATGGTGCAGGGCAACAGGCTACCTGATAAAGTGTCTGCCGGCCCTGGTACCGGAGAAAAAGTGGAACATCCACTGAGAAAGCCTATTCAGATTGGAGATCAGGTTATTGAATTGAAGATCTGTGTGGGTAGGATCAGGGTTGAACTTTCAAACGCCGAAGCTAAAGAAAAGCTCAGGGAAGTATGCGAAAAATTGCTCCCGTTCCCCTTTGAATTCAGGGAAGGATATTTCCTCAGAAAGAAGCCTACTGTAACTGACTATGCTAAACTTGGTCCTGAAGCAGATACTCGGTTACTTGGCATGGTAGATCCTAAAGCCAATACCGATCAGCTCGTCTTTATCGAGAAACAACAAGAGCAAGAAGAGAAAAAGGATAAAGATGAGTGAAAAAATATGATGATCGATCGGGAAACTCAGGTAGTTGACTGCCGATGCGGTGCGGGACTTGGCAGAGGAGGAGGGCTTGCCCAGCGAGGCACTCTCTCGGAAGCTGGCCGTGCTGAGGTTGTAGCTATTGCCATGAGTCCCGGCCAGAGGCATATCACAAAACCGGTATGTGAGATCACATACGGTATGAGGAAGGAAAATATTCAGGTCAGTGTGCTGGTACTC
>DASXVB010000053.1:0-5860 GCA_036504475.1 Methanosarcina sp. | reverse complement strand
TATCTGTTTTCAATCTTTAAGGGAGAATGACTGACAATGAACAGAAAGATAACCATTTTTGGGGTATTTGTCTTATTTGTTCTTCTTTTGCTTGCATTGGGTTCATTTTATCTGGAAAATAGGAACGAGAAAATGTATAATGACAGTATCATGAGTAATTATGAATACAATATAATTGTAGAAACCAACAGAACCCTGCAAAATGTAACTTTGTATTTGCCTGTCCCGGTTTTTGAAAATAAATCCGAGATCGGACTGGAAATGGTGAATGGAGATTATTACAATAAGCCTTCAAATTGGAATCTTAGCCTTGAGAATACTGAGTACGGATTGATGTTCAAAATAGAAGCTGACAAAATTCAACCGGTTTATAGTTCCGTTCCTGTTTTCGAGCCGAAACCTGGATCCAGGGATATTGAGTATGAAGTTAAAACAGTGGAGTCCCACGAATACTCGGAAGAAACTCCAGTTCTGAAATCAATTAATTTCGGGAACTCTGTAAAGGCTGACCATCTGATTAATACCAAATTCCCTATCGGTAATGAGTCCGTTCTCCTGCCTAAACATAATCTTCGAGAATCCAAAGAAGGCTCGGTAATTCCTCTACCTGAGCATATCAATCCCGAATATTTTGATTATAAAAGCCTAGTATATGCGCATTATGATACGTCTTCTGATGACGAGGTTCAGATTTTTATCCAGATGAGTGGCCGAAACGAGTGGTGGATCTACGGCTGGCAAGGTAACGGTTACAGTGATAGGATTTCTATCCAACTTTCAGGCCCGAAGGAAGGCTGGGTTCAGGCTGAAGGAAAACTTATCACAGGAGATGGAGTTTATAGAGAATAGTTCGTTCCTTTTTCTTTTTTAAGAAATAGGCTTCGTGTCTCAAGGATCTCCTTTCTTAAGTTTATTATAGCTCTCATTCCTATCTCATTCTAGAATGTTTGAGGAAATTAATGTTAAAAAAGCTCTGAATCAGATAAATAAATCCAGCAGGATCACGCTGCCGTTCCACTGGGATCTGAATATCTATAGGGGCTGCGAACACGGTTGCAATTACTGCTATGCCTTGTATTCTCATAGTTATCTGGAAGAAAAGGAGAGATCTGGCTGTGCAGAGCCAGGCGCTGAGAGAAAAGGCTGTTTCTCTTCAGTAGATGAAAAATGTGCCTTTTTTAATAAGATTTACGTAAAAACCAATATCATAGAAGCTCTCGAAAAACAGCTTTCCGCAAAAAACTGGAAAAAAGAAGTAATTAATATAGGTGGTGTATGCGATAGTTATCAGCCTGCAGAAGCAAAGTATGGGCTGATGCGTAAGGTTCTGGAGCTTATGGTCAGGTACAAGAACCCGATTACGATTTCTACAAAATCTGATCTCATTTTGAGAGACTATGACCTTCTTTCAGAACTAGCTGAACTAACATTTGTAAATGTCGCAGTTACGGTTACAACAATGGACAAAAAGCTAAGCTCCTTACTGGAACCCTTCGCTTCTTCTCCTGAAAAGCGGTTTTCAATCCTGCAGGCATTTAAAGATACAGAGGTAACTACAGGGCTTCATATGATGCCAATTCTTCCTTTTCTTACCGACAGTCTTCAGAATATCGAGCAAATTTTGTCTTTTGCGGCCGAATGTGAAGTAAACTATGCATTGCCCGACATCCTTTACCTCAGGGGTGAAACCAGGAAACATTTCTTCAACTTCCTCGAACTTAATTTTCCTGAACTTGTGAGTCCGTACCGCAAATTGTATTCAAAGGGAGGAGCTGACAGAGCCTATAAGGCTGAACTATATGGAGTACTTAGTCCTCTTATGGAAAAATATCATCTGTCCGGAGACTACACGAAACCTATGCAGGTAAAACTTTCCCTTCCGAAACAGCTCAAGTTAACGGATTTTTCGGAAAATCCAAACTGAGTATATCTTTTGGTTCTGTGTAGTCTGCGAGGACTGACTTCTGAAAGACTTCGAAACATGATGAAAATTTACTCAACTTCTTATATTACACAGAACTCTTACAGAATAATGATTCAAACGCCTATCAACCGCGTAAGTCCTAATATTGAAAACCGTCCATCAAGCAGAATTCACTGAATAGTTACGTCTCTAAAGAGAGAATATTCTGTCTTACTTTTTTAGCTCATTGTATCTATTTTTCAAGTTTTGCTCTTTCTTGTAAAGTTAGAAAATTGTAGTCTTCAGCTTTTAAATCATGGATAAGGACTGTAAGGTTCTTGAGGGCCTTTTCTCCAGTGTTGAATTTACAGTCCAGGCGTATAGGTGTATCTGACATATCCACGAATTCCCATGGATGAAAAAAGATTACAGGAGCTTTTGAGCGTTTGAGCAACGGAAGAAAAATTCCTGTAGGCAGCCTTAGAAAAGAAGAAGTAATCGTAGCAGGAACTCTTACTATTTTACTTTCTGTCTTTCTCTGAAAAAAAGGTGGCTTGTATGCTGCGACAGAGGAATCATAAAGAAAACCCTCTTCTTCTAAAAGTTCAAGATAATTTTTCGGGAACTGCAGGTTTGGGGCCCTGAAGGATACAAGTTTCCTTTCAAATTGCCTCAGAACTTTTCCAGCTTGTTTCAGAGCAAGCCTGGCTTCTTCTTTTTCCATCCGGTCAAAACGCGTATGGGTATATCCATGACACCCAAGCTCATGCCCTTCTTTTGGAATTCTGTTTATAAGGCTAGGATACTGTTTAGCCATCATTCCGGTAACAAAGAATGTTGCTCTTATTTTTTCTTTTTTGAAAAGGTCAAGCAACTCAGGTAATCCTTCTTCCATGCCTCTCGTACTTGTAAGCATCGGGGGGCAGTCTTCTTCCACATCAACGGTTATTGTGATATTTTTCATTAATGACACTTCTATATACCCGGCTTGTTTGCTCACATATTCGGTTCCAATCATAGTTTGAAAGCCCCCGGCAAGCCTCCCGAGCAAACGAGGTTCGCAGGGTTGGATTTTCTATCAGATTATCTAATGCAGAAGAAAACTCCACAAGGCTGTCTGCAAGGTAGCCATTTACGCCACTAGTGATAATATCCGAGACTCCACTGTTATTCATTGCCACAACGGGAACTTCTTTTGACATTGCTTCTAGAATCGAAATTCCAAAGGCTTCATTACTGGAGGGAAGGGCAAAGATATCTGCCTGTTCGAGATATCCCAATACTTTTTCCCTGGATACTTCTCCTGTAAAGTAAAAATTTCTGGATAAACCTGTTTCTTCTACAATTTTTTCCAGTTTATGCCTGAGTTCACCGTCTCCTACCATTACAAATAACAAATCTTTATGCTTCTGTAGAAGTGAAGGAGCAAGATCTACAATATTCTGAACACCCTTTTTCTTTGTCATACGTGCAACCGTAACGATTACAATTTTTCCTTTTGCATCCACAGGAAAGGGAACTTTGACGATTTTATCTTCAGAATCAACCCCATTAAAGATCCGATAAATAGGTTTTTTTGTCATTAGTCTTGAGTCTTTGTCAACAGCAGAACTGACAGCAATTACAGCGTCGGTATTTTTTAATAGCAGTTTTCCCATTAGATACAAAAGCAGACGATATGGTGTATCCCCTACAAGAGAATGATTAGTAACAACTACAGGAATTCTAAGTTTTCTGGATGCAAGAAGAGCCCCCATACTGAGAGGAGAATCCAGTCCATGGGAATTGATAATCTCATAATTCCCTTTTTTCAAAAGGCTGAAGAGTTCTTTATATGCACTGGGCATAAGAAATCGTTTCTGTCCGGGTAAAGGTTTACCTTTAACCCTTATCACTGATACCCCGTCCCTTATACTATATTTAGGGAAACCCGGATAGCTCCTTGTAATAACGCTAACCTCATATCCATGCCTGCTCAAGGTTTTAGCAAGGGTATGCATGGAATATTCAATTCCGCCAACCTTTGGAAAATACCAGTCACTGATCAGTGCAATTTTGTGTTTTTCCATATCTTAAACCCTCCATAATAAACGAGGTAAAGAAAATCCTATCAGGCAGCTTATAAGAGATGAAACGCTCTTTTCAAAGAGAAACGTTATGAAACCGTCAGTGTAGCTTATCCCAAAGCGCTTATTAGCCCAGAATATCCGCAGGGGCTCGTCTCCTTTCCGGTTTGCTGGAGTCAAATTATTCATTGCTCCGAATAGAATAGGAAAAAGGTCTGTAGCTTTAAGATTATATTCAATGGAAGAGAGCACCTTCTGCCAGCGGATTGCAAACAAGGGCACACTCAACAGGTAAACTAAGAACGCCAGAATGACATATCGAATCCGTGTCTCAGCGAGCATTTTCCTGCTTTCTGACACAGCAGATACGATCCCTGTCCAGTAGGCGCGGATCAGAAATACTCCTACTACAAGCAGTAAGAGAGTCACTATGACTTTCTTCAAGATTCCAAGATTCAAAAATACATCCTCACAGGGATTCAAAGTGGAATTTCTGTATATATTCTTTATTAATTAAAATCTGTTCCTATTTGGATTTCCTATTGATTGCGATCGGTTGTACTCTGGATTCGATACTTCCCCAGATCGAAAAAGGAATATTTAAAACATTCTTTTTTTACGTATCAAAAGCCATAGTTTTACATACCAGAAGGTAGACTCATTAAAAGATGTTTTTTATCTCCTGCCCTTATCCCATTCTTATTTTTAGATTCTTTTTATATAATACCTGCCATCATCGTTTTTTCCAGAGTAAAGGAAATCTACAGGCCAAAAACAAGATTTAACTGAGCTGGCTGCCGGTATTGTATGTCTTGTCTTTTAGGAGTAAACATCCTATGAAATTTGAGGTATGTTAAAAATGCTTAGACATTTGATAAAATCAAGGAGGAAAAGTTTTTACATCGCGGTCTTGAAGGCAAGGCTTCAAGATGTACGGAATGCGGACAATTTAAGGAGAAATGTTCTCAGCAAATCCCTATAAGGGAAATGTTATAAGAAGGTTCAAAATTATTTGAGAAATAATTTCTTTTCCTCAAATTTTCTATTTACCTTTTTCATTTTCTCATTTTTTTCTCTTTTTACTTTTTCAATTTTTATTCTTATCTTTACTTTTTATTTTTCCTTGGAACCCTTAATATCTCAATTGCTTAATCTAAAAAGTTTACTTTTTTGCTTTGCCTTTAAAAAAGGTATAACAAAAGGTGCCCGCAGGTTTTGCAGTCTCATGGAGTTCTTCGATTCCTTTATTCCAGATTTCCTTTTCTATCATTTGCATTTCCAGAGCCTGTCCTTTTACGCCTTCAACCATGGGAATAATTGTTTTCAAGATAAAACCATCTACAAGCTCAGGTTTACTGGAATCTACATACACCATTCTGGGCTCAACTTTCACTTTACTGAATTGTGACTCCCGTAGCAGAGGATAAAGCTGGCGTCCGATGAGGGAATTTCCTTTCATCTGTGCCTGTACTCTGATAAGGCAATTCCAGGCTGCAAGGGCTTTTTCTCCTTCAGGATAAAAGTAACATGAACCGTGGTCTCCTTCAATAACAGTTATAGTGCCTCCTGGCTTCAGGACTTTTCTCAGATTCTTGAGGGCTTCTGACGGATTCTGAAGATGCTCAAGCACGAAACAAACGAAAAGATGATCGAAGCTCGCTTCTTTGAAAGGTAGAGAAAATATATCTGCCTGCAGGAATCTGACATTTCCAATGCCTCTGCTCTTAACGTTTTCTCTAGCTTTTTCAAGTGAGTCAAGGGAAACATCAACTGAAGTAATTTCTGCACTAGGGTTATTTTTTGCAAGAATTACGGTCTGGGCTCCTATTCCACAGCCGGCTTCGAGTATCTTTACTCCGGGTGCATATATTGTATCGTAATGGAGAAGTTT
>DASXVB010000052.1:0-2778 GCA_036504475.1 Methanosarcina sp. | reverse complement strand
GCAACATATAAGTACTAATGTATTTTTTAATTTCCTTATAACGTCTATATACCAGATTTAAGAGGAATCAAGAAGCAGAATCTGAAAAATTGTAAATGGGATATGGCAACGATTCATTCTTTTTTGGACCACAAGAGTTTTTAGGCCAATAGCCAAGTCTGTGTTAAATTCGGGGGTTCCGTTGCAAAAAATCTTTTTTAAGGATATAATAAAATAAAAAGGAAATCAAAAGTAGTAATATGCTATCTAATTCCTTTAAGTGGAAACATTACGAAGAAGAAATCATTTTATTAAACGTCAGATGGTACTTAAAATATTTAATAAGTTATCGGAATTTAGAGGAAATGATGGCAGAGAGGGGAATAGAAGTTGATCACACTGTAATAATGAGATGTGTACATCAATACTCTCCTGAGATCGAAAAGAAGGTACGTAAATATTTAAAGCCAACTACTGACTCTTGGAGAGTAGATGAAACTTACATTAAAGTAAAAGGAAAACGGAAATACCTTTATCGCGCAGTTGATTCAACTGGAAACACAGTTGATTTTATGCTAAGTAAGTTTTTAAATTTAAATTCTAATTTGATGGCCTCTAATTATAAGGAAAATAAACTAAGGAAACTAAACTGTTAAAAAATTTATAAAAAGGCAAATTCATCATGAAAATCTTAAATTCTTATCTCGACTTCAGTTTTTTTGGCTTGATATGTCTTCTTTCGGTCTAGGATTAATTTTCTAAAATGTATGAATCAATATTAAAATCAGGCAGTGAACCTGTATGAGTGAAGAAATACAAAAAGTATTAAAGGCTTCAGGGCTTGATGTCCTGTTATGTATGCAATGTGGTACTTGCACAGGAAGCTGTCCGTCTGGAAGGCATACCGCATTCAACACCCGAAGAATTATCAGGAATGCACGCAAAAATAGAGCAACAGTTCTCTCAGATGATAATCTCTGGCTATGCACCACCTGTTATACCTGTCAGGAGCGCTGCCCACGTGGAATACCGATCACGGATGCCATCCTTGAGCTCCGAAGACTTGCAGTTCGAGAGGGGTTCATGCTTCCTGAACACCGAAAGGTTGCGGAAATGGTACTGGAGTACGGACATGCAGTTCCTCTAGATGAAGAAACAAAGAAAAAAAGGGAAGAACTAGGACTTGAACCCATACCTGAGACTGTGCAAAAGTTTCCGAAAGCTCTCGAAGAACTGAAAACTCTTCTCAAAATTTGTAAATTTGATGATCTGATAGCTGAAAAATAAGAGAGCAGAAGTTACGACAAAACTACCCTGTTTTTTGGTTGTATTATACCTAATCATTAAGACCTCAACAGCCCCCCCCTGTCCTGGAAAATAGCTACTTTTCTGGATAAAAACGTTCGGATTTTTACCTCTGCATAAAAATAGGGGTTCCGTTGCAAAAATAATTTTTCTGTACTTTTAGGTTATTACTATTTCCTTTAAATGTTATTTTAACTCCAATTTGCTCACTAATATTACCTTATTGTAAAGGTTTTCAACGATTTTGTAAAATGCTCTGATTTTTTGCAACGGAATCGATCCCTTTAACATTTCTTTTTGATTAATATTAGTTTAGTAATTATATTTCTATACATATTTTATTGTTTTAATATTAATAAGCTCAATAAAAATCAAAAAACTGGAGGTAAAGATATGGAAAAGTGTGGAGTTTGTGGTGGCGATGTACCTAAACAACCATCGATTGCCAAAGATGGGACATGCGATGCGTGCCATAAGAAATTAGCTCTTAAAGAAGAAAAAAAGAAGTGAAAGTAATAAATGAATAATGAAACATCACCGTGAAAAGAGAAATTACAAAAATTCTTCATCGTTTAAATAGGATGAGAATTGCCTTGCCTTCTCTTTTTTTAGATTTTTATCTTTTCGGACCATCGATATAGTTTTCCATTATTAATATACGAGTCAAATACAAAGGGAATGGTAGTTACGGTAATAAGAAATTCGATTGACTGGATTGCACTTATACTTGTCATCGTGGGTGGATTGAATTGGGGACTTGTTGGGCTCTTAAATTTCGATCTTGTAGCTGCCATTTTTGGAATGGGGGGCTTATTTGCCAGAATTGTATATATACTCGTTGGGATTTCTGCAGTTTATATGATTTATTCCGTCACTAAAGACATGACTTAAAATAAGAGACTTTTTATTAATTTCCATGTTTTGTTGATTAATATTGGTTCCGTTGCAAAAAATCTCAGAATAAGCATGTAAATCTACAGACAATGAACAAAAGTTAAAATATTCAAAAAGATTTATCAATAGAGCTTATCCAAAAACCAATTTTACTCCCACATCAATAAAAATTTCAGAACAATTTTTATGATCAAAAGCTCTATTGATTATTCCATATTCGTGACTCAGAGAAGTAATTTTGAGTTTTGGGATTAGCTCAAATAAAAATAAGGGGGACTACTGGAATTGGTTTCTTCCAAAATTACTTCTGTTTTTTCTCTGGCAGCATTTGCAGTTATTCACAGCCTGACTGCGAGCCTGCCCTTCAAACGTCTCCTCGTGAGGGGCCTGGGTTCCAAGGCAGATAGGTTGTATCTGCCGGTATATAGCCTAGTTGCAATGCTAACGATATTGCCGCTTGTTTATCAGCTCTACAAAAATCCTGGACGGGTTCTCTATAAAATCCCTTCTCCCTGGCGCTGGCTGATGGTCGGCGGGCAGTTAATTGCTTCGATTATTGCCCCAAAGGCTTTTCTGGATGCACCCCACCGATTCAAAATA
>DASXVB010000051.1:0-3349 GCA_036504475.1 Methanosarcina sp. | reverse complement strand
TGTGCGGATAATGGAAGAACTGAACAGAGACATTGAAAATTTGGCTTTGAATATTAGGGTTTTTATCAAAAATCAGATTGTAGGTTTTAAGAAAAAAGGAGTGGTTATAGGGGTTTCTGGAGGAATAGACTCAGCTGTAGCACTTACTCTGTGTGTACAGGAACTTGGAAAAGAAAACGTGTATGGACTTCTCCTTCCTGAAGAGGAATCTGCTCCTTCCAGCAAAACCCTAGGAGTAGAGATTTGTGAAAGCTTGGGTGTGTTATATGAAGAAGTACCCATCTCTCCTATTCTGAGATCGCTCAATATCTATGATAAGAAAGAACAAATTATAAAAAGAACCTGCCCTGAGTATGACGCCAAAATACATAAAACGTCACTGGTGCTGCCTGATTTTCTTAATCAGGGACTTTTGAACTTCCCTTATCTTCGGCTGACTAAAGATGGGGAGACGGTCGCAAAGTACAGGTTGAAGGCAAGTGACTATCTGGAACTGGTCGGGTTGCAGGGGGTCAAGCAGCGGTCCAGAATGGTAATTCAGTATATGTATGCTGAAAAGATGAATTACGTAGTATGTGGAACAACTAACAAGACCGAACTGGTCCTCGGGCAGTTCGTAAAATATGGAGATGGAGGTGTAGATCTCGAACCTCTGGCTGATTGTTATAAGACCCAGATCTACGCTCTGGGTAAATACTTGCATATCAATGAAGAAATTATGAAACGCCCTCCAAGTGCTGATACATGGAGCCATTATACAACTGATGAGGAATTCTACTGGCGCATGCCCATACATATCATGGACCAGTTGTTATATTCCCAGGAACATAATTTACCCTTACAAATAATTGAAAAGAACACTGGGCTTTCCAGAGATAAGATCGAGAAAGCTCAAAAACACATTAATGGAATAAGAAATACTACCGAATATATTCGGGCTGCTCCTCCTGTTTATTATCTTAATAGATAAGCTGCAGGGAGATAAATGCCTAAGAGCAAGTCGTAATAATCCAAAACTCATATTGGAGGAACTATGGCTTTGCCTGCAGCAAAAAATCTGATCTTAAAATGCATAGATTACTGCAGTAGATAGGCATCAGATAATGTAATTATAGTTAACATAAATTTATTCAATGTATAAAATGTGTGATTATGAACGCCGAAGTTTCTATTGTTCGCTGCAGCGACTATTCGAATTCAAAAGACGCGATCAAAGAGGCATTGAACCTGATAGGTGGGCTTGAGAAGATTATAGTTCCTGGCAACCGTGTGCTTCTCAAACCCAATGTGCTTGCTATCCGACCACCAGAGGATGCTGTCACAACCCATCCGGCAGTAGTATCTGCAATGTGTGAACTGGTCTCAGAAGCGGGAGGTATTCCAGTTATAGGTGACGGGTCCGGTATTATAAAACCTGGGTCTACCAGTACTTCACAGGCATTTAAGGCATCGGGAATTGAAGACGCTGCTTCAAGTTGTGGAGTAGAGCTCATTAATTTTGAAACCTCAGGTTATGTTGAGGTTGATATTCCCAATGCCAGCCAGTTCTCGCACCTTCACATAGCAAAAGCCGTACTCGATGCAGATGTGATAATTTCACTTCCAAAACTCAAGACCCATGAACTAACACTTTATACAGGAGCAATCAAAAACTTATTTGGGACCATCCCTCAGAAAAACAGAAAACAGATTCATTCCCTGGAAGACCGGGATCTTTTTGGAAATGCACTTGTCGATATATATTCTATCGTCAAGCCTAGTCTTGCACTTATGGACGGTGTGATCGGAATGGAAGGAAATGGCCCTTCGAGCGGCACACCTGTCTCTGCAGGTGTGATCATGGCAAGTTATGACTGCGTATCCCTGGATATCGTAGCTTCTGAGCTAATTGGAATTAACCCTTTGAAGGTTCCTACAAACAAAGCTGCACTCTCAAGGGAATTTGGGACTGAACATCCAGAGATTGTAGGAGTACCATTGGAGGACGTAAAGGTCACATTCAAAAGACCAGAAGGTGGAATTACTGCTTTCATGCCATATTTCCTTAGGAGATTCCTTCGAAAACAGTTAACTGTAAAGCTTTCCATCAACACTTCAAGCTGTGCGCTTTGCAAAGCCTGTGTTTCGAACTGTTCGGTGCATGCCATTGAAGAAATAGGTAAGGCACTTAAAATTAACGCGGAAAAGTGCATTCAATGTTATTGCTGCCGCGAACTTTGCCCTAGTAATGCGGTAGAAATAGAAAAGTCATTGATTCTGAAGCTTGTATCCAAAAGTAAAAATTAATAGAAAAGTTGTCTGGAAGTTAGTTCAGCATACTAAAAATTAGTGTATTAAGTATACTGAAACTAGTTTGTTAAATGATTATCAGTATCAAGATTAGTCAATCATGAATTATATAAATATATTTATCTTTTAACGCTCAATGGAAAACGAGTATAAAATAAGTTGGCATAGAAATGGGGGGCATTAGCATGACTACTCTAGTATCTAACAGAGATCAAGTAGCTTTTGGTGAAATTGCGGACCATTATCACAGTAATAAACTCCTGTTTGGCATGAAATATTTTAAAAATTGGATCCTGGAACGTCTTGCCTCAAGTATTCCTGTCCCCTCCTGGAGGGCAAAATTGCACAGGATGCGGGGTGTAAATATCGGGCATAATGTGTATGTTGGCTATGACGTGGTTTTTGATCGGATTCATCCTGAATTAATTACAGTAGGGGATTATGCTGAGATCGGTGATCGGTGCATACTATCTGCTCATACTAGAGGGAGTTTGACTACAAGACAGGCGTATCCAAGAACTATGGCTCCCATAATAATCGGAAGTGGAGTTTGTGTAAACCCGGGATCCATAATCACACAGGGTGTCGAAATTGGGGAAAACTCAATAATAGGCATCGGATCTGTAGTTACTCGCGATATTTCTCCAAATAGTCTTGCTCTAGGTTATCCTGCTAAGGTTGTTAAAAAACTTGAAGGTGTAGGTGAACTTAAAACCTGATTTTTGATACCTTCGTGATTTTATTTTTCAGATTTGTATCTTAGCTCAAAACCATATTTACTCAGGACAAAGAGTACCATCATTATTACCAAGCAAATTAAAAATACCGATATAAAAGACGCTGCCAGATAGTGAAAAAGCCCGGTTCCCCGAAAACTTACATCCATCATTGAAAATAGACTGATTTTTTTCTCGTATAAGGGATACAGGTACTCGCAACCTCTTTCGCTGATATCATCCAGCAACAAGTGCGAAGTAAAGGCAGCTTCTGCAAGAAGACCAAGACACATAGCTTTTCCAGGTTCCTTGTATATAACATATCCTGCAATTATTCCTAATAG
>DASXVB010000050.1:0-4748 GCA_036504475.1 Methanosarcina sp. | reverse complement strand
TCTTCATTCTACCAATCTTTTGAGTGGAGGGGAAAAACAGAGAATTGTCATGGCAAGGCAGCTTGCCGCAAAACCGAAACTCCTTCTCCTCGATGAGCCCGTTACAATGACCGGGCCCGATACAAAACAAGAGGTTCTTGATGTAATAAAGAGCCTGAAAACAAAGTTAAATATCCCAATTATAGTAGTCTCTCACCTTCCGGAAATTCATGCTTATCTTGCCGATAGGCTGATCTTCCTTGAAAATAGGAAAATTGCAGCCGATGGAGAACCTTCCTGGGTGCTTAAAAATTTCCTTAAGGATATGAAACCTAAAGAAGAGCTTGCAGAACCCGAAAAGAAAGAAGTTTGCATCAAAGTTAAGGAAATTTCAAAACGCTATTCCATTATCAGGATGGGGGAAGTCCTTAATATCAAAGATTTTTCCCTCGATGTCTATAAGGGAGAAATCCTGGCTTTCATCGGATCATCAGGAGCTGGAAAAACAACCCTTATGAAACTCATGGAGGGGCTTGTAAAGCCAAAAAGCGGGACCGTTGAGTATCTCTGCAAAGGAGACTGGGTAGGCATCACCGAGTATAGCGAAAAGCGCATGGAGCTCCGGAGGATCATGAGTATTATGAACCAGGAATTCTCGATGTCTGTTAACTCTACGGTCAGGGATCAGATTCGGTTCAGGTTAAGTATTAAAAAGTTAGGGGCAATCGAATATGCAAGGGGTAAAGCCAGGGAAATGGGGCTCTCGGACGAGACCCTTGATACTATATATCGCCTTCCTGACATGCCAGAAGAAGAGAAGGTTGATGCACTGCGGGACCTGAATCTTAATGACACCGTCTATTTTGAACTTTTCCCCACAATTCCGATAACTGATGTCGATACCTACGCAAGACCAGTCTTTGAAGCTCTTGATCTCCCAATGGAGGTTCTCGATAAAACCCCTTATCAGATCAGTGGAGGTGAGCATGTCCGGGCTTTTATTGCCTTAAGCCTTGCGACGTCTCCTGAGTACCTTATGCTTGATGAGCCCTTTGGAGACCTGGATCCTGTAACCCTCAGAGATGTCACAAATTCTTTAAAAAGAATCAATGAACGTTTTGGCACGACTATTGTGCTTGTGAGCCATCATATGGATTTTGTCCGGGAAGTTGCTCACAGGGTTGTGATGATCGAAAATGGAGCTCTTGTAATGGATGGAAGGCCGGTTGAAGTCTGTCAGGAATTAATCAACAGGAGCAATGCTCCTTACATGGAACATAGCCTGGAAGATCTTTTGGAAGACGGTTCGGAAGCTAATTGAAAAAGACAACTAATGGCTTAAGTAGGAGGAATAGATTTTTTCCTCCTATCAATCAATTGCAGGAAGACTCGGATTTAACAGATCTATTCCTTTTTTTAATTTATTTTGATTATCTACACCGTTTGCAATTTCTTTATACCTTTTTCAGTTTTTCCAATCAACGTTATTTTTCTTTACAGAGGTGATCCCATTCTTCATTTCCAAATTTTATGTACAGGCTTGCAGGCACAATTGATTTTTCAAGTTCTTTAGTTGTTTTTTCAGAGAGCTTCTGGCTTTCTACAAGTTCTCTACCTGCACATCTGAGCATTTTTTTATATTTATTCAGGAGAGGTTTTAGCAGGATATTGTTTTTGCCCCTGAAAATTTCTCCTTCTCCTCTATAAATCTCGGCAATGAGTTCAGTATGAAAAGTTCTTGCAAGCCGCTTAAAAAAAAGGCTTTCAACCTCAAAGTTTGTCTTACCCGGCAGCCCGGCGTTTGATATCACGGCGATTTTCGGAAACCTCTCATAACGCTTTGCGTGCCGGTACTCCCCCATTTCGTCTTCTTCAAAATGAGGCAAAAGAACAGGAACAAGCCTATCTATGAAATTTTTCATAATAGCTGGAATATTATCGAAATATACGGGGCATGCGAATACTACAATATCCGAAGCCATAAATTTAGGAATCAGGTCATCCATATCATCCCGGATTGTGCAAATTCCAGGCGTCTTCAACCAGCATTCAAATTTTCCCCTGCAATATCCAATTTTTTTTTCTATCAGGAAAATGTTTTCGGTTTCTGCACCTGCTTCTTCTGCCCCTTTCAAAAATTCCTCAACCATAATGAGAGTGTTTCCTTCCCTGCCTTTATGGCTCCCACTAAATACTGTTATTTTCACGTAATAATCCCCCTTTTCCTATAAAATAAAAGCACCTGTGAGCTGAAAATAATATCTCCAACGCCTTTCCGATAAAAGGCCAATTTTACAATATGAGTTTTTGCCTCTTTTAATTATGCTTGTAATGAAATTCATTTTCCTTTTGCTTCAGCATTTTCGTCTCTTGTATAGTGTATTTTTCCTGGGTCACCGCAATTATGGGGAGGCTTGCTTGCCCGTTGATTTGGCCGAAAACGACTATCAGGTAACTTGGCTTTCTTTTTACGCGGGCCCCTCAGAGAGTAGGAGTAGGGGAGAAATAATTTTCTGGCTCCAATGACTTTTTTCCATTCTCAGTATAATTTTTCTCAAAGCTGCACAGATCAACCTTGATTTTGGTTTAAATTATAGAGATTAAAAGGCGAAAAAGACGAAAATAAGGCTGAGATCAGACATCGACATACATAGAAATCATTTGCCACTTCAATTACTAAAGTTCCAATGAGTATCATAGACAGTGTAAATTAGCATATTTCTTGTATATGCTGAGGGCATTCATAGAAAAAACGAAGCATATATGTGAAATTTTATGGACAGAAAAATAATTATATCGTCCTAAATTCCGTAATTATTTTAAAATACTTTAAATTACTTTAGAACCTTAATATTGTTATATCTTTGCAAATTCGATCTCATGTTCTATTCAAACGGACTATAAATAAAAGATGCACTTATGACACATATAGGGGAAGAGATTTTGAGAAAAAATATTAATGAAGACCCCGGACTTTTTCCAATTGCCCCGCAGAGTACCCAGATCTCTGCTGTATATGATAACGCCGAAGAATTGACAGAACTACTTGTTACCTATTTTAAGCAAGGAATTGAAAAGGGAGAGTATTGTTTATGGATCTCTCCAGATAAATTGACCACTCAAAGAGCAAAAAGTGAACTTGAAAAAGCCGGCGTGGATGTTGAGCAATGTCTTGCTTCTTCTCAATTGGAAATTTTACCGGCTAATCCATTTTCGGAAAATATTGCCCTTTTTTCGTCATCAGTAAAAGAACTCGCAGAAAAAGGATCTAAAAAAGCTCTTTCTGGAGAGTTTTCAGGATTTAGAACGAATATTGATTTTAAAAATATTGGAAATTCTCTTAAGTTCTGTCTTGAAACGTGTGGAAAAGCCTTTGAAACAGTAGTTTTCAAAAACAATGAAAGTCTCACAGTTCTTTGTACTCTTCCTCTGGAAGAACTTTCAGGTAGAACCCTAATTGAAATAACGGAAGAAAGCGGTGTTTTTGTCCGAAGAAAAGGAAAATGGAAGCATTTGAGAAATCTAGAAGAAAAAATAGAGTTGAAAGAGAAATCTCTCATCGCAGAAAAAGATCTAGAAGCCGCAAACTGGACCAAAAACGGGTTAATAATTGACATGAGCCATGAACTTAGGACTCCTCTTAACTCAATTATAGGTTTCTCCGATTTGCTGCTGGAAGGGGCTTTCGGATCCCTAAACACGAGGCAATCAAAATATGTAAGTAATATTCTCATAAGTGGAAAGAACCTTCTGGAAATTATCAATAATCTACTTGATATATCAAGGCTAGAAGCCGGCGAAAGAACCCTTTACTATGAAAATGTAGATGTTGCCAGCCTTATAGGAGAGGTGAGGATGAGCCTTCTCTCATTTGCTTCAAATAAGAAAATTAGTATAGAAATAAAGGTCGATGCTTCCCTTGAGAATATACGGGCTGACAGAATAAAACTGAGACAGATTCTATATAACCTAATGAGTAATGCTATAAAACTCACTCCTGAAAAGGGAATGATTAATGTAAGTGCCCTCAAAAAAGAAGGAACGATCGAAGTTAAAATTTCAGATAGCGGAATCGGGTTGTCAAAAGAGGATTGTGAAAGAATATCTATGTCTTTTACTCAGGCAGGTCTTTCCACAACCAAGAGATACGGTGGAGCTGGACTTGGACTATATGTTGCTAAAAATTTTATAGATCTTCATGGAGGAAAGATCTGGGTGGAATCTAATGTTGAAAAAGGCAGCACATTTATTTTCACTCTTCCGGTAAATTAAAAAGATCTAGCGCAGTCTGAGATTACCTTATGTTTTCAAGAGATCGCGTGGACTGCGCAACCTTCCCTTTAAACCATTTGAAAATTAATCATTTTAAATTTTTTCTCAGTAAATGTTCATTTTCTCCTCTGTTTCTTCTTTTTGTAAATCAGTATACCTGCACCGGTGATGACAACAAGTAGTAAGCCTGGAATAACCATACTCGAACTTTCGTTTTGAATTATCCCAATTGGTTGAATATACATATTACTTACTATATTTCTGTGCTTGTTTATTCCATTGCCATAACTAGCTAAAAGTGTCATGTTTATAGGCTCAGAAGCCTCTTTTTTGGCATATGAGAGATTGTCTGCCACTGCGTTAAATTCAATTGTAAAAAGCTCGTCTGGATTCATTGGCCCTATGAAATATTCCGCAGGGTAAAATCTCACACCTTCGGCTTCAGGTCTTATGCTTACAGAGTTAAACTCGTTAGGATGTGTATTTGCCACATCAAA
>DASXVB010000049.1:0-22198 GCA_036504475.1 Methanosarcina sp. | reverse complement strand
TTTTCTTAAGTCATGTCTGAATATTAGTCTGAATATTAATTTCATTCAGGCTGTAAACACCACATCAACTCTTTCGACGTCCCACAAAGATCCTAATTTTTCCATAATATCTTCTTTTATCGCTGGAGCAAATTGATGGTTTGCAGGCAAGTCTACAACAACTCTAACTATCCCATCTTCAATGGTTGTCTTAAGGATAAGATTTGTGCGGATGATATCAAGACCGGTCAGGGGATTCATAACATGTTTTAACCTTTTTCTGATCACTTCTTCGGTGGTGGGCTCCTTCTCGGTTACAAGCCCGTGTTTTTCCTCATAGTCTGTGATTGCGGCACGCAGGCCTTCAACTGCAAGCACTGAACAGTGGGCTTTGATCGGAGGAAGCCCCCCAAGTTCCTCCGAGGCCTGTTTCCATGTTATTTTCTTTGCCTCATCAAGGGTCTTTCCACGTGCAAGATCCGTTATAATTGAGGCTGTGGCAATATTTGATGCGCAACCGTAAGATTCGAATTTTGCATCTTCGATAACCTTTGTATCGGGATCGACCTTGATATAAACTGCAACCATGTCTCCGCAAGCCGGGCTTCCTTCAAGGCCTTTTCCGTCAGGATTTTCCATCTTTCCCACATTGTGAGGGTTTCTGAAATGTTCCAGCACTTTTTGACTGTAAGGAAACTTCATTGTCTCACCTTTCTTTAACTCTCTACTCACTGCTGTTCTATAATTTTCTTTCACATACTATGTTTCCATATTTTTCAATTCATTTCTTTGCAAGAGGGCTTATTTCCCTAAGCCTTGCTACTATCTCACTCATTGCTTCAATTGCCGCATCAGCATCTTCAATATTGTTATAGCGCCCGAAGGTAAAGCGTACTGAGCCATGCGCTCTCTCATGGTCTCCTCCTATACCCCTGATTACATGACTGGCTTCAAGGGAACGGCTAAAACAGGCTGAACCTGTGCTTACTGCAAAACCCCTCATATCCATATGCAAGGTTACGGATTCTCCTTCTACATAATGGAAAGTCAGATTTGCGTTTTGAGGAAGGCGTTTTTCCCGACTTCCGTTAAGAGTAACATCCGGAATCTCGGAGAGGGCTTTGCCAATCACCCTGTCTCTCATGGCTTTAAGCCTTATGTTTTCCTCCTCGGTTACGAGCTCTACAGCTTTTGCAAAGCCAACAGCGGATGGAATATCTTCCACGCCTGCCCTTAGGTTAAACTCCTGGAAACCCCCGTCCATGAACTTGGTTATCGGGGTGTCTTTCCTGATGTAAAGCGCACCTATTCCTCTTGGACCGTGAATGGTGTGGGCAGATATCGTGATCAGGTCTATGGGAAGTTCCTTTACACTGAGGGGTAACCGGGTAAAGCTATGAGTAGCATCTGTGTGCAGGAGCACATCTTTTTCTTCGCATATTTCTGAAATAGCTTTTAAATCCTGCACTGTTCCTATTTCCTGGTTCCCTTGTTGAATTGAGACAAGAATCGTTTCCTTTGTGACTGCATTTTTAAGCCCCTCAAGATCTACAAACCCTTCAGGATCCACATCGAGGAAAGTAACATTAAAGCCCTGTCTCTCGAGAGCTTTTGCTGTATTCAGCACAGGAAAATCTTCTATCTTCGAGACAATAATATGCTTTCCTTTCTTCTCTTTGAGAGCCAGAGCAACTCCTTTAAGTGCGGTGTTGCTTGATTCAGTGGACCCTGAAGTGAAGATAATCTCTTCCGAGTTTGCATCAAGTTTTGAAGCTATGCTTTCGCGGGACCTTGCGAGTGCCTCTTTTGCGTCGATACCCATAGAATAGCCAAACTCCGATGTTGCTACTGCATAGGTATCAAAAAAATAAGGTTTCATTGCTTCAAGTACCTGTTCATCCAATCGTGTGCATGCGGCGTTGTCAAGATAAATCACATTCTCAAATATCTTTCTCCCTCCCCATATAAGATACTAAAATTTTGAATATGAAATAATAAAACTTGAATTTTTACAGTTAAGTCTAAATTCTTTAGTAAATTCTGATATTTGAAGCTGTAAAATCCCCTCTTAGTTTAGTTGAGCTGACAGAATCTGAATCAAGCCATATCACGGAAAACATTCGCATTATCGTGATAATTCGATCTCTAAAGCTTTTTCAAACCTTAGATAAAGAGAGTTACGTTTGCATTCCTTGCTTCTTGAATATAAGAACCCACAGCTCCCCATTCGTCTATCCATTCCGTTCGAAGATCTTCTTTACTCAAGCCCATAATTTCCATGGTCATCTCGCAGGCAATTATTTTTCCGCCAAGCTCCTTGAAGTCGTTCATCAGTCTTTCAAGGGAAGCAACATTGGCTTTGTTCATTCTTTGTTTGATCATCTGCCTGCCAAGCCCCAGCATATTCATCTTGGAAAGCGGTCCCTTATCAAGCTCTCCTTTCTTCAGGCGCATCAGCCCCCAGAAGGTAAAATATATAGAGGCCTCCATGCCCATTGCCAGGGCTCCGTTTGCAATTATAAGTGCACTATATACTTTATCCATATCGCCGCTGTGCAGGATAATGACCGTCTTTTCCCCCATTTTCATCCCTCTTCCAGATTATCTCAGGATCTTTATCTCCCACTCTTTCCCTCCTTCTTTATCTTCAATGTCCAGTATTTTGAGTCCCATTGCCTCGCAAGCCATAGGAATCTCTTTCCTTGAAGCCGGATGCGTCCCCTTCACAATAACAAGATCCCCTGGAGAAGCTTTCTTTAAGGCTTTTCTGCATTCTACCAGTGGGATTGGGCATGTCTGCCCTCGAACATCGATTTCCACTTCTGCCATTGCTCGCCCCCTAAGTAAAAGAAATGGAAGAATTCTAACAACAGTTCTGATTGCTGTCTTTCCTTTAATTCATTATATTCCAAAAAATATATATCGTTTCGTATTGAAAATTCTATCTGGAAAATTTTTATTTGAGAACTACTAATCTTATTAAGGATCCTCTTTCTTCTCAAAGTTCTCTCCTTATCTTTTCTGCAATTTCTTCCAGATTGGCAGTATCAGGCTCAGTCCATACTATTGATTTTATCCCCCTCCCACCATCTCCTTTTCTTCTAGGAATAATATGTACATGTACATGGGGAATCTCCTGCCCGGCGACTTTTCCATTATTGATTCCTATATTTGACCCATCGGCTGAAAATGCTTTTTCGACTGCAGCCGTAATCTTTCTTGCAGCCTCAAAAAGCGAATCAACACTTTCCGCATCCATATCCGTAAACCTGCTAAAATGCTTTTTAGGAGCTACCAGAGTATGTCCTTCACTCGCCGGAGAAACATCCAGAAACGCAAAAACGGCATCATCTTCGTATACCTTATAAGAAGGAACTCTCTCAGCTATTATTTTGCAAAAAACGCAGTCTTCCATCATGACCATATCCCAGTAGAGTTTTAGGGAATACGCTTATATCAGGATTCTGTTTCTTTCGTAACTTATAACTACAATTAAAATATTTATTTAATGTACTCACTCCTTACCTCATCGAACTGTAAACGTGAGCCTCAAGCGCTGCGCTACAACCGTTGTGCCACAACCGTTGCGCCGGTTGATCACGCCGCTACTTGGAGGTTTTCGATAAAACCTTTTCCCAAAAAGTTTTCTCTCAAGCCTTTTTTGAAAAGGCTTGCAGGAAGTGAAATTCAATGATCGGTTATATTGCAGGTACACTGACAACTGTAGCTTTTGCTCCACAGCTTCTAAGAGCTTTGAATACGAAGTCTACAAAAGACGTATCTCTTATGATGCTGCTTTGCTCTACTTCAGGCATGCTTTTCTGGATGCTCCACGGTATCCAGGTAAATGATCCTGCCCTGATCGCTGCAAACAGTATTTCTTTTGTACTTACTTTCTTACTACTGGGGCTCAAGCTTAAAAATGACTATCCGAATTTTGTTCTTAATTTCGGTAGTAAATCTGGGAAATCTGAAAATGACTCCCTTCCCTCTCAAAAATAATCTTAAACGCCCAACATATATTTATGAATAATTAAATCAATTTTATTATAATAACCACAATTTGTACCTACTCTATTGTTGGGGGTGGAAATAATATCTAGAGTTTTGGGTGGCGCACTGATTGGTATGGTCTGTACTTTTATCTTCTATTTTATCCCGTTTGTAAACTCCATAGCTCCTTTACTGGGCGGTCTTTTGGGAGGCTATTATGCAGACGGAGGTTCTGGAGGAGGGCTTAAGACCGGAGTTCTTATGACCGTTTTCATGATTATTCCGGGTTTTCTTCTGGGTGGAATTCTTGGATCAATACTCAGAGATGCTCCTATTCTTGGGGGATTCGTAGCCGCCTCGACATTTATAATTACGATGGTTATTGTAGCTCATACTGCTGTGATAGGTATAATTGGCTCGATAGTTGGGGCTGCTCTAGCTGAAAAAGGGACAGTTTAACTTTATTGTCTCTCTCTAAAACTGAAGTTCTAAGGTCTAATAGTGCCTAGAAATATTGTAAGTAAAGTCTATTTGATCAGGAGGTTTTATCCGCCAGGGTAGATTCTTTTTACCTAACCGTTTTATGGTATTTGGGATAACGAATTTTTTATTCCTGAAATAAAGCGAAAAATAGAGTTGTGAAGAAAAGGTTTTTTTTAGATCTTTTTCTTCAAAATAAAATACTCTACAAAAATCATGAATAGGGGCAGGGAAATTGCCATAAGTATTTTGGCTTTTCTCATAGGGTTTTTGTCGTCTCTTTCTGCGCTTTCGTTGAAGATATTCGTTTTTACTTCATCTTCCAAGTTTTTCAAAGTTTCCTTTATTTCCCCTTGCCCACTTGCTTCCAATTTGTTTTTCGCATCTATGTTATATGCGGTTATTGCAAAATAGGAGAAACCAGGCGTTTTCGATTTAAAATAAACGTAATTTTGGTCTTCTTTAACTTTTTCGGTGTACAGAGATTGCCAACTTTTATCGTACCATTGAAGAGTTACTAGGGATTGATTAATATTATTATTTTTAATCCATGCTTTCTCAACTTTGAAGCATACCACAGGATTTTCAATGTTCTTTGAGGTTGCAAACCCGCTGTTTCCAACCCAGAGATTGAAGTACCTATATACCTCTCCCGAATCCAGTACTGAAACCAGAGTTGATTTTCCTTTGAGTTGTTCGACAATAGCTGTTGTCTTACCTGCGGTCTTCTTTGCATCAAAGCTTGCATACACAACACAGGTTGCATTCTTTGTAAAATCAAACTCTACAGGCTTTCCACTTGTAACAACAGCCTGTGAAATTTCCTTTACTTCTACATTACTTTGAGGTTCAGGGGAACCACCTCCACCACCGCCGCCACTGCTTCCACCGCTGCTGTGGTGGCTACTTCCTCCACTACTGCCGCCGCTTGAACTGCTTTGTTGTGTAATAGTTATCTGAGCAGTTTTTATGAGTTCATTATTCGTTTCTTCAGCTTCGGGTACGATGCCGAAGGCGTCCACAATTGCTTTTATTTCGATTTGCCCTTCTTTTTTAGGAGTCCATAAAAAAGTGCCGCTTGTACTGTTGCCTGCGGAAAGTGCGGGCACCGGTATTTTCCCACTATATGTTTCGTTTGTTCCATTAATATTATATTTAAGTTCGTTACTCGATGCATCTCCGGGTCCCTCGTTCTTTATTTTTACTGTAAAAGTTATGTTATCTCCTAGCTTTGGACTCTCTGGGTTTAAAGAAATAGATTCTATTTTCAGATCAGGGAGCAAGGCTTTAATATTTATCTCTTTAATAAACTGGTTGTTAGTCTCATTACTCTCATGCACAGCTTCTCCAGAATCAACAACCACTTTTACTTCCATTTTCCCTCCTTTATCTGGGATCAGGGAAAATGAAACATTTGTACCTGCTCCCTGTGAAAGAGGTGGAATAGAAATACTGTCATTGGCAGCTATATCATTAATATAATACTTTGCCGCAACTTCTGCTGAAGGAACTGTACCCTGGTTCTTTACTTTCGCAGTGAAATTTAATAATTTTCCTACCTGAGGATCCCCCTGTTCAGGTAAGATATCTTCAACTATCAAATCCGGAAGAAATTCCTGTGCTACAGTTATAGTACCTATTTTCTGGTTGTTCTCTTCATCGCTCTCGTTTACCAGGTTTCCTTCATCGATCACTGCTTTTATCTCAAAAGACCCTTCTGATACAGGAATCCATGTATATGAAGACAATTCACTATTCTTTCCTGGGGAAAGTGAGGAAATATCCCATTCGTTAATCAAATTTCCGCCTATATAGAGCTTCAACTTTGTTTCTTCTGAAGCCGACTTCCCCTGGTTCTTTACACTTATTTCTATATCCTCATACTCTCCGGGTTGGATCTTTTCAACATACTTAAATGTCTCGATTATAAGGTCGGGAAGTCCAGTATTGTTGATAATTAATGACTGCGTTTTTTCGTTATTATTTTCGTCAGTCTCTGACACCGATTCTTTTTCATCTACTTTTGCAGTTATTTCCACTGTGCCTTCAGTCTCAGGTTCCCATGAAAATGAGACTTGCTTACTCTGCCCAGCTTCTATTTTAGGGATTTCGGTGTCCCCTATGAGATTTCCGTTAATAAAATAAGCCAGGTTTGTTGAATTTGACTCTCCAGTTCCCTGATTTTTTACAGATGCTATTATCTCTACTTTTTGCCCTAATTCCGGATTCTCAGGATTAAATGAAAGATTTTCAATCATTAGATCAACAGTTGAATTTCCATTATCCTCAGGTCCAATATCTGTACTTTCTGCAGCAGATGCTATGCCCGAACTCATCCCAGGAATTGTTAGTATTATCAATAATATAGAGATTAAAGAACTAAAAAAATGAGCTTTCATTTCATCAGCTTTATTTGTTCCGTTCTTGCTATATGTATTAGATCTTCATAATTAAGTGATGAGATCTTCTATATAAACATTGATATTTTTTTTCATATATTCATAAATTATTTTTGTATTAACCTGATCCTGTAGCTCTAAATTGCTTCTTTAAATCTCGAATTTAGAACTATAAAGTAAATTTCTGATCATGAAAGTAAACGCAAATTTACCGATCTGAGAATAAAATTGGTTTTGGAATAACATTTATAAATAATTCAGAAACACTCATATTTATTAATAAATGTTAATCTAAAAATAGTATATGAGTATATCATAAATTATGAAACTGAAATTTGAAAAAGTATTGCGTATATATTGAAAACGATATGTAATTTTTAGAATAACATGCAGATCTTAAAAAAGAAATATAAGAATAGTTTAGACAATTAGATATTTCCTGTCTCTGATTTGAGTTCTGCTATCTACTCCAAGGATTCCGGCAATCTCGATACCTTCACTTCCTACCTCTGCAAGCTGGGCGTAGATTTCAGCCTTTGTTATATACTTTTCAGTTCGTGTACCATCAGCTTCTTCCATCTTGATGGTTATTTCTTCTTTATTGTGTCCTTTTGCCAGGCATTCCTGAACAATTACGCCATATTGTTCTGCAATCACTTTCAGACAATCAAATATCTGATTTGTAGAGACTGCATCTTCTTCGTCAAGAAGGACTTTTGAAAGGGTATAAGTGTTAATATTTGACCTAAAATAAGCCTGCACTTTTTCAGAAATTTTTGTTAAGCTTTCCATATCAATAAAAGCTCCCAGCTCTTTATCAGCGGTGATTTCCTTATCGTCCTCATACACAAAATACCTGTGCTCTCCGCCTTCTATCCTGAATTTTCGGTTTGCTTTTTTATTTTCTATGGCTATGCGTAGATTTTTCTGGGTGTCATATTCTAGGAAAGTTACAAGGAACTCAGAAAGATCCTGCATTTTTATTTTTTCTTCTTTTCGCAGGATGCCTGCCCGTATCCATCCTGGCAAGCTTAAGTTTCCAAGCAGTTTTTCCACTGTCAGGGTCTCTTCTGCAAAACTGAGCCTATAATGATATTGCAAGCCCAAAACCCAACCTTCCATTTCTCCTGAGATGCTATTTGTACTGTTGAAAAGCTCAAATCTCTTTTCAGCTCCGTAGACACCTGAGATTAAAAACTTGCTAAGAACTTCAAGTATTTCGTCTTCAAATTTTTTAAATTCATTAGGAGTCTCAATTTCTATTTTTGCATACTCCGCTTCAAGTATTTCTCTTCTTTTCCCGAGATTTTCGCTACAGGTTTGCATGACTGCGTTACTACAGGGTATAACATCCTCGATATCTACTTCGTTTACTAATTTTCTGAGTAAAATCCCAAGCCTCTCTTCAAAATTATTCATTCCTTCTATTCTACTCTTCAATTCATGAAGTGCTTCTTTATGCTTGCACTTTATCTCTATTATAGAATTCTCCAGAGGTATTACTCGGGAAGTTATATTTAAAAAAGTTTTCAGATCCTCAATGAAATCTCGCTGTACAGGCAGTTCCGTAGAGTCCTGGTAAATATATTTCATAAAAGCACCCTGGATAGCTAAACAACCCTTAAAACATTCTATGACCTATAGCTATATAACGTTTTATCCAAAGGCTTTCTCCATTTTCCAGAAGAAGTCTCTTAGAATAAGTTTCTTATTTTTTTCAGTGAATAATCTTACGTGAGCATACGTCTTATATTTTGGACATACGCCTTATATTTTCTCTGAAGTGGCCGAGTTATTCTCGGCCATCTCATAGTTTAGAGTAGAACTTTTCGGACAGGGTCCAGAATTTCATTTATATATTTTGCGGCCGAATTTTTCAGGTCCATTGGATGGACACTTTCTGCTGCAAAAGCATTTTCCATCTCTTCATAACTTGTGTATGTTACATTCCCACCGAATTTCTCAGGCCTCTCTATAACAACAGTTTCGTATCTAGGAAATATATGGTAACGGAAAAGGGCAAGAATCGGGTTTTTTTCCGTATCTCCTATCTTGCAGTAAGCTTTCTTAAACTTCCTATAGATTTCTTCTTCGGTGTCATCCACCGAAATGAAATTCTCCTTTGATGAAGCCATCTTGGTTCCATCTAATCCTAGAAGAATTGGGGTATGAATGCAGATTGGGGTTTCGAATCCAAGACTCTTCAAATTTTCTCGAGCAAGCATATGGATTTTTCTCTGGTCAATACCTCCAACTGCGACATCAACTCCAAGCATAGCAATATCAATAGCCTGCATAAGTGGATATACCATCTGAGAAACGGTTGGGTCATCCATAGCACGCCCGACCTCGTCCATGCTCCTGCGTGCCCTGTTCAGAGTCACTGTCCTTGAAAGTTTGAGAACATTTAACATGTACTCTGCTCCAAGCTGATAGTCAGACCCATAAACGAAATTAGTTTTTTCTTCATCAAGCCCGAGGGCAATAAAGCAGCGCCTGTTATAATCTGCAGTCTTTCTGACTTCTTCAAGCGTGCCTTTCCGATTAAGATAAGCATGTACATCTGCAAGCAAGACAGTAATCTCAAATCCGGCTTTTTGCAGATCAATCAGTTTATTTACTGTAAGAACATGCCCCATATGGATTTTTCCACTGGGTTCGTATCCAACATAGGCGCGGGAAGCTTCTTTTTTATTAAGAAGTTCTTCAAGTTCGCCTTCAGTTACAATTTCCTGAACATTTCTTTTTATAAGTTCGAGTCTGTCCATGCCTCTACATTCCTTTTCTTTTCCTATTCTCAAAAACTTAATCTCTATTTATATGTTTCTGTAAATGCCATACCTTCTTCGGATTTAATATTTGGGATTTCTCAGTTCTGAATAACCTCTCTACGCAGAGATATTGTCTCTTCACTAAGTACAGGATTAAAGCCAGAAAGTTCATATTCTTCTCTAAAAATAATGATTCCTCTTCTTTGCCAAGTAGGAATTATTGCAAGATTGATTCTCCTCTCAAAAAGCATTTCGTGAATTTCCCACTCTTTTTTTCCTTTGAGATATTTCGAAGCCTCAGCCTCATTTGTTCCTTCGTTCCTCAGGGTATATAATATCCCCAGGCTGACACAAAATTGCGCCAGGTTTCAAGCTGTCTCAGCAATGAGAATATACAAGAATTTCCTTTTTTTGAAGAACTGCTATTCTGGAATCAAAAGCCACAGGTTTTTCAAGCTGCAGGTTTATCGTAAATGCGTTTCCCAGAAAGCTTGTTATGATAGAGTCAATTTTTTCTATTCTTCCCTTAAAGGGAAGTTCCATAAAGAGAAAATTAATTTCATCCGAAAAAGTATAGGCAAAGAGAGGGCTTAAACCACTTTTCTTAATAAAAAGTTCAATATTATCTGCCATTACCCTGGCAAAAAGTTCGATCATAAGGTTTTTTTTTAAGTTCCAGGGTCAAGCATATTTTTAAAATTCCTGCAGTCAGCGCGCACAACCACCGGAGGGATACAGCGCATTTCAGCATAAATCTCCCGATCTTTCATGTACCTTTTAAGATTTACTTAATCTTCTTTTCGTTTTTTATATCTTTGGATTACGTCTCTTACAATAATGATATCTGCTGCCGTTATAACCCATCGGTAAGGAATAATTACGCCTCTGCTAGTCAGGTCGAAAAGTTCTCTATTAACATCTGAAATCGCAAGTCCGGTAATTTTCTGGTCTTCTATATCAATTACGAGGTCCTGCAACTTTCCTACATAAACACCAGTGTTTGTGTATATGTTTAAACCAAAAAGTGATGTAAGATCTGTGCGCATTATATCCCTGCTTTGTAAATTAATTTAAATCTTTCTACTTATCTTATAGGAAAAACATACTTATATATCTTACAGTTTTACCAACTTTATTTCATTACCAGTTTTTCACACTTTCAGGTAAAAATCTCAGTTTATTATAATAAATCTTCTTATTTAAATTAGCAAGAGGTAAAGTGATTCTATTTTATTACTCGTTATTTGACATTTAACTTAAGAAGAAGGAGTTTTAACTGCATTAATCCGTTTTTGCTCTTATTTGCTCAACGAGTGTAACTTATTTACTATTCTATATAACTATTCAGAATGAAAATTATACATTATTGAGAAATTTCTGGCTTACAGGTAAATTTGTTAATTACCTGTGAGCAGAAGTCTTCAGTTTTTATATAACTTTTCTTTTTACTCTCATTTGCTTACATTTGAATCTCAGTTTATTTCTTATCTAGTCATCATATTTCTAACTGCGAAATTACACTTTGAATATTTTTTGATGATTTCCGGAGAATCTCGTACTGTTTTTCATCAAGTTTAAGTTCAAGGATTTCCTCAACTCCAGATGCCCCAACTTTTACGGGTACACCGAAGTAAATACCTTCTTGTCCGTATTGTCCTTCTAGGTAAGCCGAAGCAGGTAGTATTCTCTTTGAATCTTTAATCACAGCTTCCGCCATCGAGACAATGGCTGCTGATGGGGCATAAAAAGCACTGCCCTGTTTAAGAAGTTCTACAATCTCGGCTCCTCCGTTTACTGTTCTCTCTACCAGTTTGGCAATTTTATCACCTGAAAGCAGGTCTGTGAGCGGAATTCCTGATACTGTTGTGTACTGAGGAAGAGGTACCATCAGATCCCCGTGTCCCCCTATAACCATCGCCTGTACATCTTTCTTCGAGCATCTTAGTTCTTCTGCAATAAAGCTTGCAAAACGTCCTGAATCCAGAACTCCGCTCATTCCAAACACTTTATTAACCTCAAATCCCGTTGATTTCATAGCTACATAGGTGATAATGTCAAGCGGATTTGTGACAATAATTACTATGGACTCTGGAGCATATTTTGCAATATTTTTGGAAACTTCTGCGATTATTTTTGAGTTTGTCTTTATAAGATCTTCCCTAGTCATTCCAGGTTTTCTTGCAATTCCTGCTGTAATAATTACAAGATCAGAGTCTGCAATATCTGCATAATCATTGGTTCCAGTTATAGACGTGTCATAACCTTTTATTGCGCCTGCTTGCATTAGATCAAGAGCCTTACCTTGCGGTAGCCCTTGAACAATGTCTGTCATGACAATCTCACCAAGTTCAAGTTCAGCTAGTCGCTGTACTGTGGTCGCCCCTACATTCCCTGCACCGATTACGGAAATTTTAGCCATTAAATGCACACCTTTGTTAAACAATTTATTTTAGGATAATTTTTGATCTTCCAACTTTAAAAATTTATCTTGTAATACGACTTTTATTATCGGTCAGCTACTATTTTTTATTTAGCTATGTTCGGATCTTTATACTATTCTTGCTGCTTAGTTTTTGAATTTTTTGTTTTCTCTTTCGAACATTTTCAGATTTCACGCAATATTTTTATTAAATATCATTCCCAAACTGTTCAGGGGAAACATGCTGAATAACACATACATCCATATTCCAGGTGTAGGAAAGGGCCTTGAACGAAAAATCTGGGCTCAAGGAGTACACACATGGAAAGAATTTCTTGAGATGGAAGATAGGATTCCTATACCTTCATCACGAAAATCCATAATTTGTGAAGAGGTACGGAAATCTTCGGAACATTTGGCAGCAAAAGATCACTGCTTTTTCTCACAATGTCTTCCTTCTGCGGAACACTGGAGGGCATATCCCTTGTTTTCTGATTCTGTCGCATTCGTAGACATTGAAACAACGGGACTTTCTAAGTCCCGGGATAAACTAACCATTGTGGGAATCTACGATGGAAAAGAATCAAAGACCTATATAAGAGGCATTAACCTTGATGACATTGTAGATGAGTTCTCAAAATACCGGTTACTTGTATCTTTTAACGGCGCACGTTTTGATTTACCTTTCATAAAATCTGAATTTCCTGAAATTGAGTTTAAGCAGCTCCACATAGACCTCATGTACCCTTTAAGACGAATAGGGTACAACGGGGGCTTGAAAAACATTGAAAAACTACTTGGGATCTCCCGAAGTGATGACACCGAGGGCATGACAGGGTTTGATGCTGTAAGGCTCTGGAAAAAACATGAGAGTGGAGATCAGAAAGCTCTGGATAAACTTATTAAATACAACAGGGAAGATATAGTTAATTTGAAATCTATTATAGAACTTACCTACCCTAAAATGGTTGAAAAAGCTCTGAAGGAATAAGAGGTAAAATCTTTCAGTTTAGGAATTGATAAACAGTAAAATTTCAGACAATAAATAATACTCTCATCAATTAATTTATATACTTATATTGATGTTTCTGATAGTCGGCTCTGGTAATGTATTGACAATTTTATATCAAATTTTTATTTATCAAATTTTTGTTTCCAATTCAAATATATGCTCTATCTAGTAGGAAAGGGGATTCAATGGAAGTAACGCTAAAGTTCGGGGATAAAGTCACTGTGGCAGATGTAAGAAAACTCCAAGACATGGAAGATGTAGCGTTTGATAAGGAATGGTTTGATGAAACAGAGGCAAGAAACAGAGATGTGTACTATATGTTTCGGGATCTTGCGAAAGAAGACTCTGACTTTGAAGCAATTAAAACTTATCATCTGAGGTATGACATTACCGTAATTCCTCCAGGAATGCTTGGGTCAGAATATATTAAAACCGTAGGTCACTATCATCCTCGTGTTCCAGGAACAAACACTTACTATCCTGAGATTTACCAGGTAATTGAAGGTTCTGCTACTTATCTCCTGCAAAAAGTTAAAAATGGAGAGGAAGACCTCGTTCAGGATGTTGTGGTCATTACAGCCGAAAAAGGAGATTTAGCACTTGTTCCCCCTGGATACGGTCATGTAACTATAAATGCTTCTGAAAAAACCCTTAAAATGGCAAACTGGGTTTGCCGTGATTTTTCTTCAGTTTATGAACCTATAAAGAGGCTTTCTGGAGCTTCTTATTTCCTACTTAAAGACGGTTTTGTCAAAAATCCCCTTTACAGGAATATCCCGCCTATCCGTCACCTTAAACCCTTTGCACATGATGAGCTTGGACTTGGTTCCGGAGAAAGTATGTATGAGCTTATACACGAAATTGAAAAACTCAGGTTTTTGACAGCTCCACAAGATTTTACCGGATTCTTAGCAGGAGTGCTCTGAGAATCAGCTATTTCAAGCTTAAACTGACTTTACTTTTATTTTTTCTTGAGGCCATTCTCTCAGAAAACCCATACTTCTCATCTTTTCTGTTCTACAGTAAATCCAACTCAACAAGCAAGTGAGAACACAAAAATAAGTGATACGGACCGAAAGCATATATTGTTATAATTAATACATAACTTATAATAAGTATAAATACCTTCAATTATTGGAGGCTCAATATGCAAAAAAATGGATACCGTGTTCAATTTACATCATCCAGAATAAAGGATCTTATGTACAGGACTACGTTTGATCCTAAGAGAATGGATGGAGATATCATTCTTAATCTTTCACTTATTGATGAAAAAGATCTGGATGACGTGCTTGGGATCTTTAAAATGGTAATTTCAAGCGGGCTTTCGGTGACTCCCTATGTTAAGATCGTTTCCGAGGGAGAGTCTATAGGAGACCTGACCATCGAAAAGGGAAAAGTAGGTATCGGAACAGTATGCAGCATTACAATTGATGGTGTATTGCTTAAAGCAGGAATTCCTGTAAACCCTAAACTTGGCGGAGTTGTCCAGATCCGAAACGGAATTCCAGTGCGTTTTACCGATGTGCTGACCTATGTAAGCACGACTGTAGATCCGCTTGAAATTCTGATGTCACAGGGTATTACTTCTGTGTCAGAAATGCTCAGGACAGGTTCAGGCAAGATTCTTGCAAATCTCAGGGAAGCCC
The DNA here is from genome assembly GCA_036504475.1 of Methanosarcina sp. Taxonomy (GTDB): domain Archaea; phylum Halobacteriota; class Methanosarcinia; order Methanosarcinales; family Methanosarcinaceae; genus Methanosarcina. The sequence goes on along the minus strand of DASXVB010000049.1, from coordinate 7,496 downwards.
CTATGGTTGCAAGAGACGAAATTGAAAGCTGTCTTTCTGATCTTCTTGATGCAGGTTTCAGTGGAATCCTGGAAGTCGGAGAGCCAAATACACGGGTTCTGGACGTTCCTATCGAAAGAGATCATCTCGGGATAGTTGTCATAGGAGGAACAAATCCTATGGCTGTTGTACAGGAGTATGGGATTGCCATAGATACCAGTGCAATGTCAAGACTAATTTCATTCAAAGAAATGAGCAGGATTGAAGATCTGGTCTAAGGCTTAATGGTAAATCTTATTCTAAAAATCTCGTTGTTTCTTAAGACTTGTTTACTATTCAATTTAGCTTTTCGGAGTATACTTCCGAAAGCTGGCTTCTCTGCTTTGAATTTGCCTTTCTCAGCATTTGTTCTCCTATAAACAGATCTAGTTTTCTTGCAAATTCTTCTTTTTTACCGTCAGGAATAGTTGCTCCTGCTGCAATATCATGGCCGCCGCCTGCCCCTCCAACTTCAGCTGATACCATCGACATGGCTTCCGAAAGGTTAACTCCCTTACGGATCAGATCCTGTGTTCCTCTAGCTGAGACTTTTATCCCTCCTTCAGCTTTTGCAAAAGCAATAATGGGAAGATTTCTGTTCTCAACTAATGTAGAACTCATGCCTGCAATAATGCCCACGATAGTTTCTTTTATTTCTGAGCCTGCATCGAAGTACTGGATATTTTCAAGCTGGACAACCCCTTTTTCTTTAACATACATTAATCCATTAACAAGGTTCTGTCGATGTTCAGCAAGCAGTTTGCGGGCGTCCTCATAAGCTTCTTCTCTATTTCCCATGCAGACTGCAAGTCCTATTTCGGCGTGGTCGTAACGTGCAGTTGCATTAAGAAGGGTAGAAAACTCGGAAGCGTCTCTCATTTCCGTACCTTCTTTTTCTCCCCGAAGGACATAAACCTCCCCTATCAGGCGCTCGATTTTGTACGAAGGCATACCTGATTTCAGGCAGTACTGGACGAGACCTGAGACAATCTTCTGTTTTTCCGGAGTTTCAAGGTCAATCCAGTGTCTCCACTGTTCTTCTTGGCTGAAGTGAATGTTAAGAGAATGAAGAAACTCAATGCAGGCTTCTTCGTTCCCTGTAAGCCCGGGGAGATAAGGGTCTGAAGAATATTGCATCAATTTATAGATGGGGCGGGTTTGTTTTCCGAAGAGCGTCAAATCCTTTTTAAACTGAAGAGTTCCTTCTTTAACGCCTTCTTCCAGAATTTCCCTGTTAATCCCGACAAGTTGTCCCATTTTCAGATGTTGCATGTCTCCAACTGCCCCTACTATGGCCAGCGAGGAGAGATCTTGATTTTTTCCAAGGGCTGAAGCCAGCAGATAAGTACTTCCTGAGCCACTTAATTCATATGAACCATTTGCTCCGAAAAGGTGAGGATTCAGGTGAAATTGATGGCTTCCTTGAGGCTGGTGATGGTCTGAGATCACTGCATGGATTTCGCGAGATTTTATCTGTTCACACATCCCGCTTCCCAGATCCGTAAAAATGACAATATCATGATTTTCATCTGCAATGGTATCGAGAGCTTTTTCATCAAGCTGCTTTACGAAGCGTGTTGTATATTCAAAATTACCTCGTTCAAGGGCAGTACAGATAATTCCTGCAGAAGTCAGTCCGTCAGCATCAATATGGGATACAACGTGGACTGATTTATACTTTTTAATCTCTTCGGCGCACCTTGCCGCTTCTTTATTAAATGCTTTTATTGTCTCAAACATCATTTTCTCCACGATTTCTGCTTTCCTCAATTTAACCGATTTTATAACTTATTTTCTTTCCCATTCCCTCGGATCAACCTTATAATCTTTTCCTTCTCTTTTTATTTCCGGAAAACTTCGGATTTCCTCTAATGTAAGTTTGAGATTCTGAGTATAATATTTTTTTTTGAGTTCATTCCAGGGAACCATATATGCTTCCCTGCCATGCCCGGGTCCCAGGCGAAGTTCCACTGCAAGAAACCCACGTCTTCCTGATTTATCCAGGTAGTCTGAGATCCTTTCTACCTGGTGAACACCGTTTTTATCTACAGTAAAGTGTTGAGAAAAGTAAAGTGCGTTTGCCCCTTTTTCCACCGAGATGCTTTTGCATTCAATTCCTAAGTATAAATCCGGATTAAGAGAATCCACAAGCACATCAAGGAATTGTGGAGTGAATCTGTGTTGTTTAAGTCTGTAGGAGATAGCTCTTATTCCGTTTTCTTCAATGTATGCATTAAATGAGTTTACAAGCATGCGTTCAAACTCAGTCATGAAATCCTGTTAGATGTTTTCGCTATTTTACTTAAGCTTTTTACTTAGAATACAATTTTTTTCACTTGAATGAACAGGGGCAGGTATATCAGTTTGACCTAAAAGCATTAAAGGTTTAGCAGAAAAGCATTAAAGGTTTAGCAGAAAAGCATGAAATATTTCTTTCATATAAATTTACTAAGAAGCCAAAAAGAGTTTAAGTTGAGTAATCTATTTGAACAGCATGCTTATAAAAATGAATGCCGATCAGGATCTGATCGACTTATATTATTTTTTTAATTTGATACGATGAAACTTACAAAGTCCGAGCTAAGTCTGGTTTCCCTAACGAGCTTTTCTATAGTATCTTCGTCGGAAAGTCCTTCTTTCTTCAGTTCCTGTATGCGGTCAAAAACATGTTGGGATATTTCGGAGTACTCATTAATGTCTTTTCTGTGGCCCCATACATCGCCCTCAAGCAGAGCAATATTCTGCATGGAAAGATACATCTGTGCAGAACTAGAAATTGTTTTCTTGTACGAGCTTGGGATGTGGATCGCTTTTACTTCTGGACACTTCAGGATGAGCTTAAAAATGTCCTTATTGGATGGTCTGAATGCAAGGTGGACAATTTCCTCATCAAGCTTTAAAGTGTCTATTTCTTCTTTTGAACTTACAACTCTAATTTTCATTTTTATCACCGTTCATTTCCAGGCATTTTTAGGTGCTTTAGAGCATTTTAGGGTTTCTTTAGGGATATTTGGAGTCTCTTTACAATTCTCTAAAGACTCTTTAGACTTATTTTTAAATTCATTCTAATTTTTTTAATTTTTATGTTTATTGGGTTTACTTAATTATTTATTTTTTTAATTTTTTGAATTCGTTTATTCTAAAATTTAGTTATTTTATTTTATATGCTTTCTTTAAATACTTTGCAAATCGTTTTTCAAAACCTAACTTTTTATGATTGAGGTTTTTTATTATGTAAGGACGTATAGTATTTAATTTTTTATGACCGGCTTTTATCTTCTTTCTAATTCTTAAATTTTATTTTATAAAGTTGGCCCTGGAGAGCCCTGACTTTTTTCTTTTTATCATACTAGGAGTGAAGAGGGTCACGAATATTCTGTTCTTTAGGCTTGGATTAAGTAAACCATCACCTATTTTTTGTTAAACCTCTGTACCATCGCTTCTTTGTAATATGAGATTTTTTTATTACCTAGTTACAGAGTGGGGAACCCAACATCTATTTAATGGAAATCTTATCTAAGTATACTAAATTATTCCCCATAAATCGGACGTGCTGCCCGAAGTCAACTCTTCATTTAGGGTGGCCGTAGGCAATTTTATTTTTTGTATATATCATCTGTCAAACACAAATTTTCTTTTCTTTGACTCTTATTTTTTCTAAAACTCTCAAAACATAATTTACTACGACAGCACTTATACTGTTACTTCTTATTGTATTATGTCATATATTTGGAAAAGATGCGCATGTTAACATACAATACTATTTAATGTTTTTCCATAAATATTTTTAAATATATTAGCCATTTTATAAAAAACTTCTAAGACCGAGAAATTTCTCATAAACATATTATTTTCAGCTCAGACAACCGATTACTCACAACCGATTACTCTCAACCGATTACTAAATCCTAGGCTCTGTTATTCTCCGGGTTTTGATAGTTTCTCAAATCTTTAAGTAAGGGGCATCAAGCCTATCTCTCAGGTGCCTATATATTACTTACATAAAACCGATTTTAGAAGATTTCAGATTAAAAATAATGACCTACCTGAGAATTATAGGCCTCACCTTTTCAAGATTTTTGACATATATACATTATCAAGAGTATACCCGAATTTCCGATAATACTCTCTGGCTCCTATCCCACTAATGATGGAAAGTTTCCGGTAGCCATTTTCACATGCTATCTCCTCCGCATGTTCCAGAAGTTCCTTTCCATATCCTCTGTGCTGCCATTCCTTTTGATTAGCTCCTTTTCCTATAGGCACCATGGAACCATAAACGTGCAGTTCTCTTACAAGGGCGGCATCCTGCAGTTCAGGGCGGTGAGGGGCAGTAGGAAAGCGCAGGCGGGTAAAACCAATCAGGACATCTGTAGCAAGGTCTTCATATGCAATAAAATACTCTTTGCCTCCGCAAGCTTCGTAAGTCTCTACAGTCAATTCGATGTCTTTAGGATTTATTTTTCTTCCTTTCAGGCCAACGTGTCCTACTTCCCTGCAGCGGATACAACGGCACTTTCCTCCGTTTTCTCTCAACTTTTCTTCTGCAAGTTGTCTGAGATTACTTTTCCGGACCCCTGCTATGATCTGATAAGCTGGAATGTCACGCTGTATTCGCTGGAGCCTTACCCATTTAGGCAGTATTCCCTTTATATCCGCAATTAGTTCGGCGGCTTCATCGTCAGAAAGAGCCTTATAATCTCCTGCCTCCCAGAGTTTGTATAAAGCAGTTCCTTCAGTTACAAGTGTAGGATAAATTTTCAGATAGTCGGGTCTGAATCGAGAATCTTCAAACAGTTTCTTGAAACCTTTGAAATCTAGCTTTGAATCCGAACCAGGTAGATGAGGCATCATATGGAATCCGACCTTGAATGCACTGTCTCTTAATATCTGATTAGCCCTGACGATTTCTGCAACTCCGTGCCCCCTCTGCATACGAGTGAGCACAAAGTCATAAACACTCTGAACTCCGAGTTCTACCTTAGTTCCTCCCAGTCTAAGGAATTCGTCCACATGTCTTTCGGCTGCCCAGTCCGGACGCGTTTCGAATGTGATTCCTATGTTGCGAATCTCAGCTTTTTCATTGGCTTTCTGTACCTCTTCAAGAGGAATATAAGGTAAAGATTTCCCGATTTTCCAGGCGCTTTCTCTCCACTCCTTATCTGTAAAATCGTTCATTGCTTCAAGACAGCGCTTGACAAACCATTCCTGGTAATCGAGACTGCGTGCAGAAAACGTGCCTCCCATAACTATTAGTTCCACTTTCTCTACGTCATGGCCTATCTCTTTAAGCTGGGATAGCCTGGATCTAACCTGGGCATAAGGGTCAAACTCATGCTGGAGTGCTCGCATAGCTGCAGGTTCCCTTCCCATATAACTCTGGGGCGACTTAAAAGCAGAGTTAGGGCCTCCAGGGCAAGGCAGACACACTCCATGTGGGCACGGAGCTGGGGAGGTCATAACAGCAACTACTGCAACTCCGGATATCGTTCTTACAGGCTTTCGCCTCAAAAAATCTTTAATTATTGCCTGCTCTTCGGATGATCCCTGGATTATAATGTCTCCATTTCTTGGAAGGCTGGCCAGATGATGATGTTTACTTACATCTTTTTTTGCGTTATTTAATTGCTTCTCGTTTTCGATTTCGCCTGCAAGTACCTTTTCAAGGATTTCCCTGCAGGCCTCATTGTAATCATTTACTTTCATCTCAAGTTCCGTCTTTCCGGTTTCTTGGTTCCGGCTTTTTCTTTTTATGGCGGTTCTAAAATCTCAATTCTAAGAGTTTAAAAAAGATTTTATGACTTTTTAAAAAGCCATTTAGTTTTTTGGTAGTATAACTATTGTAGGTATGATGACAGTTTGTATGCGCTGTACAGAACCTGCTTTATCTTATATCCATAAGTTTTTTGCAGTTTGGTTACTTAGCATAGATCAAATCCAATAATAAAAGTTCCAAGTCCTAATGCCGGTTTGAGATCCATTACAGATCTAATATACTCATCCGAGGGAGTGCTGGGAGATGCGAGTACAGCATTGATTATACCTTCTACGCATTCTACATCCTGACACTTCTGTGGTGGAAGGACTACAGTTATAGGTTCTTTCTTTGCATCCTTTGGCTTAGGCACTGCATTCTTATATATCACAAAATTTCCCATTACAATCATATCATTACACTTTTTACATTCCTCTAGTTTTTCAGGATCATAAACGTCTTCACCAACTTTTTCTCCATATTGCATAAGCACTACATTAGGCCCTTCAGGCCAGACATAATTCATATTAGTTGTAAAGGCTATGATTACTTGGCATTTGAGGACTTCTTTAATTCCCTGATTGTCTCCTACACCAAGCCCCATAAGGACCGCTCCTTCGGCCTTTTTCTCAAGCTCAAATATTTTCTCCTTATCTTCTTCATTTAAAATATACGTGTCTTCCACGCCCTTAATGGCTTTTATCCTGCATATAACATCCTGAATAACATTTTTACATTCCAAAGTTAATTCCCCTTCGTGTTTTTAGACATATGTTTTATTGTTAACTTATTAATCCGATCTTATCTCGTTTTATGAGCTTATTTAGTCTCTTCTTACCATAATGTATAGGATCTTTTTGCTTTCTTCTAACTTAATAGTCATGTAATTCCTTTTTATATTTCTCTTTTTATATCGTCAATTTCTAATATAATACCGTTTTCTTCTGCAAGTAACTTAAATGAACTCTTTTTGTTATTATTCTAAAATAATAAAAATACTTATTATAAATTTTCAAAGACATTTAAATCCACATTGTAATTCTTTTTCCATTTTTTAAACCGATTTTCATGTAAAGTGTCCTTGGATTTAGAGCCTATCCGAAAAGTAGTTATCTGCTATAACTTTTACGACATACAATATGTAAAACCGGAACGGATACTCTAATATTATAAACTTCATAGACCTATTGTGACTTTTCCATGCATTACTTACTTTTCGGATAGACTCTTAGTATGGTCTTAGTATCTATGAACTAAGTAAAGGTATTCGATTGGAAAATATCTTTAAGGATATCTTCTGGGTAAACCAATATTTTCACCTTCAAAAGTTTATGGATATCTCTCGAAGGTTAGTGAGTGTTCATAAAAACACGTTGGATTGAAATCTTATTTCTACTGGAAGTTTTCAAGGTTCCAAATATTTTAGATATGGTCCAGCTACCCTTACAGGACTTATTTTTAAAATCAGTAGATCTAAAATTATTTAACGTAGAGCTCTTATATACTATCTTTTTTCATAGCCTCTTATAAGTATTTCGAATTTATTTTTTATGCTAACTCTCGATGAATATCCTGCCAGAACTCTTTCGACATTTACCGTCATTTGTATCGTTGTTTTGCGCTTTTCCTCTTTAATTTCCCTGAAATAGACCACAAAAGATTTAATAAGGCAACTATTTTATAGAACACTTGTAATCCAATTTAGAGGGATAAGGAGGGAATG
>DASXVB010000048.1:0-4983 GCA_036504475.1 Methanosarcina sp. | reverse complement strand
GTTCGGATTGTTGAAGAAATCTTGCAGGTTTTTCTATCCTATTCCTCAGAAATAAGCATTAAACACGCACTTATTATTATTACATTCGTATATCAATTTTGAAAGCAAAAAAGCTAACATTTTTGGTCAAAATGCTGTCTTCTGGAGTAAAAAGGTTTTACCTCAAAACCCTCTGCATCATAAATTAGAATTTACAGAATGATACACTGCCATAATTCAAGTTTTCTATACTTGGTCAGGATGATAATTTGGAGTTTGTAACCGTTTCTACTAGCTTTACGAGAATTAGTTCTCTCGTAGCGTTGTTGCACCAAGAGTAAGCCACAAGATGATAGCTGCCCAAACCATGCTTATTTGAGAAAATCTTTAATAGCGCATACAACCTATTTTCACACATGGAAGAGACCTATAAGTTTTCAGCTATAATCCACAAAGAAGGGAAATGGTATGTCTCCTGGTGCCCGGAACTCGACGTAGCAAGCCAGGGAAAAACCATCGAAGAAGCCATTGATAATCTCAAAGAGGCTATAAAACTCTACCTTGAAGATGAAGATGTTCAAATTCCTGCTGCAGGTTCTATCTTTACCACAACTATCGAGGTTTTCCATGACAAAGCTTCCCGTCCTGTCAGCACGTGAAGTTATAAAAGGCCTCAGCACTCAAGGATTTCAAATAGTTTCACAAAAGGGCAGCCACATAAAAATGAAAAAGCAAACCTCGAAAGAGGCACGTGTTGTCATTATCCCTGACTATGATGAAATTCCTGTTGGAACTTTGAAGTCAATAATCAGGCAGTCAGGACTAACACCTGAAGAGTTTGTCAGACTGTTTTAGAGCCTATCCTAAAAGTTAGAGGATAATAGGCAATATTGGGTTTTGTTGCAAAAATATTTCTCTCGCACTTTGAGACTGTAATTGGTACATTTATGTACTATTTTTTCGGTGATGAAAATGATTAACTTTCCTAATTGTGAAGATTTTCAGTAATTTTGTAAAATCGCCAGATTTTTTGCAACGGAAACGTCTTAAGTGTCTTCTTATCTTCTTTTCTATTTCAGGAGAATATTGATGTACCCATCTCATTATCGTACTGTGATCAACTTGAATTTCTTTTTCTATCATCATTTCCTTTAAATTCCGATAGCTCAATGAATATTTTAAGTACCATCTGACATCCAATAAAATAATTTCACTTACAAAGTGCTTCCATTTAAAGGAATTGGATAGCATATCACTACCTTTTATTTCCTTTTTATTTTAATTATATCCTTAGAATAGATTTTTTGCAACGAAATCAATAAATTCATCATTGACTCTACATTCTGTTTTTTGTGATGAAGAAAAAAGATACAGAGTCAATCCAATTTTACAGAACTGTCGGCACACTGCCGGATAAGATATTAATTACCTAAGGAAGGAACATAATTTTTAAATTTTTCACAATAGGGGAATTCGTACAACGCATTTTCCCATTCATCGAGAGTATAATTACCTAAGTCTATTTGGAGAGAATTTAATCCTTTATTTATCTTAATAAACCCACATTCCTCAATAATTTGTAATGCATTCATTATATTACTTTTAAAAATAGGCTCAATATCGCATATTTTACATATATCTAAATAAGTATTAAAAACATCAACAACGCTTACTTTTTGTTTTCCTTTTTTTTGGTATCTTTTAACTTTGAAAATAGAGGCTAATACAACTTGTTGACTTGGAATTATAAACGTTTTAATCGCTGAATAAGGTGTAAATTCCATTATATTTCTCCTTCTAAAACTGGATTATAACCTTCAAGTACTTCTAGTTCATCATCTGCATATATACCGATCTTTAACTGTTGTACATCTTCAAGAAATGCTGTAATCTCTCTTGTTTTTCCACCTTTCATTCCCCCATTAATTCCTTTTGAAGAAATGAGTTGTTGAGATTCAAGAGAGCCTATACTTTTAGAAACCTGTGTCCTGTGAGCTGGTTCGCGCTCAAGATACTTGCAAAGATGTCCATACATCTTAGTAACTTTCCCTGTAGTAATTTGTGTTCCTTGGTCCATCAATTTTAAGATACTAAGTAATACTAGTTTATGATGGAAGGGAAGTTTTACTACTGAATCTACAATTTGATCTTTTTGAACATTATCTTCGGCAGTCTGTATGTGATCAACTGTAACAACCTTACTTTTTACACGTTCTGCAAGCGTAGCAGCTGCATGTAACACCATCAATGCTCTTCTAATATCACCTGAATATCTCGCAGTGTCAGTTGCACATTTTACGATTGCTTCTTCTTCTATTGAATTCGGAGCGAATGCAAGTTCAATTCTATCTTGAAGAATTTGGTATATTTCATCAGTACCATATGCAGGGAAACTTATTTTTTCGGCACCCATCGAAGAAACTATTCTATTATCAAGTTTCCCCTCAAATTTAGAACTATTTGAAATTCCGATAATTCGAATAAATCTTCCATCTTTAAGTTCGTCATTAACTACAGCTCTACTGAAATTATATAACACATCTTCAGATCCAAGAAAATCAATTTCATCAAGAATAACTATAAGTGCAGTGTTTTTTTCGTTCATTAGATGAAACAGAGAATCATAATAATAATCCATCGAATACCCAGTTTTCTTAATTTTTGTAGCTGGGTCTAGATGCTGAATGAGTGCATATAAAATAGAAGTTTGTGTATAAAGTTTTTTACAGTGAATGTATACCCAATCAACATTTATCCCAATTGGATCTTGTTCTAATCTAGCAACTAAACTTTTCAATACGGATTTTGAAACTACTGTTTTCCCACATCCGCTGACCCCAAAAAGTAAACCATTATTAGGATAACCATGTCTAAATAGACCCCGCATTAACCCGGCAACTTCTCTTATCTGTTCATCACGTCCAATAAGTCTATCTGGGATGTATTCAGGTGTAAGAACATCATCTCTAAGAATTATTACAGATTCATTTACTTCATCAAATATGGATGGATCGATTAAAGACATGGAGACCTCCTAACACATAGAAACCATTTAGCACGTACTAGGGATTATGCACATGATATATTTAATACTTTCTAAATGTACCTAGTCCCTCTCTCCCCTTTCATCACGTTGTGCACGTAGTCACGTAGTGGATGATATTATTCAGATTTTTGTTAGGTGAATTATATATACTATTAATTAAATAATCTAACAACATTGCTTTTTTATAAGAATAAACAATAGTTTATATTTTAGAGTCAATAGAGAACATGTAGAGTATGTGCTAAGAGGGGGGAGGGGACCCTATAAAACTTATATTTTTTGATCTTTTATTTTAAAATGACCTCAAATCGACATCTGTGATCATGTAGTATATAGGGGTCAATGTTCTAAGAGGTCGATTTTTATTTGTATAGGGTATATCTATTCTTGTTTTATACCTCTCAAATACTTCCATAGTTGTTTTTCATTATAATAGGTATGTGCAACTTGGGGTGGTATGTGCAAAATAGGCACAAAGTACCTTATCCGAAAATATATTTCAATTTTTAAACTTTCTCATTTAAATCAAAGATTTATAAAGGCGAAGTTAAGAAACAGTTAAAAACTTAAAAATTTAAAGAGGAGTCTGTTTAAGTATTTAGATAGGTTAATGTATAAATCATTAATTTAAAATGGTTTATAGAGTTGATTACTCCCGTAATAACCTTAATCTAGGTTTCAAAGTCAATGTATGAGGGTGCTAGAATGAGTGAAATTATTCGCTATATTCAAAAGCATGAATTGAGAGAACTGCTGGCTCTCTATAAGTACCTTAACAAAGATGATCTAACAGTCACAGAGAATGCTGAGCTTGGATCATTATGGAAGGAAATATTGGAGGATAAAGGACAACATTACCTGGTAGCTGAAGTAGATGGAAAAATAGTATCTTCCTGCGTAATGGTTGTTATCAAGAATTTGACCCGAAGTGCAAATCCTTATGCATTGATCGAAAACGTTGTGACACATCCAGATTATAGAAATAAGGGTATTGGAACAAAGCTTCTGAAAAAGGCACAAGAAATAGCCAAAGAGAAAGGCTGTTACAAAATTATGCTCCTTACAGGAAGGAAAAGTGCTATACCATTTTACGAAAATGTAGGATTCGAAAGGAAATCGAAGACAGGATTTATCCTAAGATTTGATGGACGTTGAATTCATTTCATTTCTAGAAAAATGTAAAAGTATCATTCTTCATAGTCAAATTCTATGTAGCGTCAGTTGGTTAGTCCATTCTAAGAAAGAATTTTTCAATTACATTTTGAATGAATATCCATGGTGTGAAAACTTGTATTTCCGATCCATGTATCAGGATGAGTTTACTTTAGTCCTACAATTTTTGAAAGATGCTGCACTCTGGCTGAGAGAAAAACAGATCGACTACTGGTAGAAAAAGCACAAATCTATGATTACGGGATGGATTCCGATGGTTCTGAGGCAAACGCAGCCCTCTAAAAACTTATTTTTTCCCGATAATATAGGAATATAGCATTTTTTTTGAGCGCAGGCAGTTAGGAGGATGAGGGATTAATAAGATTTAAAATATAATTTACACGCCACTAATTATAAAGAGATAAAAGTTATAATTATATTGAAGAGTGCTCTTCAATCTGTGATAAGAATTCCTAAAGAGTCTTGTTCAAGTATCTCTTATTCTTGCGACTTGTAGTAAAACGTACTTTTTTGTGAGACTGGCTAAAACGGCTTTAAATCGATTTTGGTAGAGAATGCCACAACATTAAAAATCTTGGAATATTTTAGAAAAGAGTTTTATATAATTAAATCAATAGTAATAATGTACTTTAACTACAAAATACTGAGGTGACTTCTTTGACATTATATAAATATCCATATACGAAATCAAACGCAACTTGGGAATCGAACCACGTGCTTAAAATTTTAGCAGCTGAACGAGCAGAACCTGTTTATAAAGTTTTGGACGATGTTCTAAAATCACA
>DASXVB010000047.1:0-20429 GCA_036504475.1 Methanosarcina sp. | reverse complement strand
TAGAGTGAAAAGCACAGAATATGATTTTTAGACTTAGAGAAAAGTAATAGAAAACCTCTTTTCCTCTATTTTTGAAACTACTTTTTGAGATATTCTACTCTTTTCCCTATGTTTAAATTTCTAATCTGCTTTCTATGAAATATTTCAGTGAGCTTGATCAGAACCAGCTTTTAGATTTCACTTTTTCCACAGATCCTGGTAGCTGGTTGTGGTTACCTTAGAACTTTCAGAAGGTTTGCTTTTCTTCAATGAATCCTGTACCTTTTCTTTTTCCATCCCCCTGAAACGATTGATCTCCTTTATGCTATCCTCATCGTCTATGCTCAGGACAAAAGTTCCATAGCAGGGCTTTGTATAGGGGAAGATCAGAGCATTACCCTTAGCTCCCACTGCAATGGGCGGTACTCCTATTATATAGTAGTCCTTGAAGATTTTGTATCCGGGAGATACATAGTAAACCTCGTCCGAATTTTTCTCAATATACTCTCTGGCCTCCTTGAAGCTTGTCCTTTGCAAGTGGATTGTATACTTCATTTGCTCAATACAGCTCATTTGACTATCTCCTCCATCACCCTATCCAGCTTGTTCTTGAGTCGAACTGGGTTGTGAACGTCCTGTGACACGATCTTTACACAGTCGAACTCTATGGTTTCAGCAAGAGCTTCGGCATTCCTACCAAAAACTATAGAATACATCCTAGCCTGAGAAATGGAGCTCATAGTCGTTGCATAAGTCATCCCGGCATCGTTATGCATAAAGGCGAAGCACATGTCGAAATCCGCTCTTTTTTCAATGACATCTACTACAGTTTTATCAAGATCTACCAACTTTTTTACATAATACCCATCGGAATCAGATACCTTCAAAAGCTTGCTTGCGGCAGTTGTTCCGGCAACGGTTACATCAAATCCTAAATTGGTAAGCTTATGGGAAAGATAGAGTGCAATGCTGGTTTGGATCGGAACCTCTGGACATCCCATCATAAGAAGCACTTTTGCGCCGGTCATAACATTTCATCTCTGAGTTATTATATCTGTAAGAATGAAGTATAATTAATCCTGAACTTCAATTTTTGCAATTAATGTTTCTGTGAAAATTTTTGGAAATAAAAAAATATTTGAATTAAGAATATTGAGTTCAGTAGATCTTCTATTAGCTAGGTTTCAATTTTCTAAGTATAATTTTAACCATTATGCTATTGGGATTATATATTAAATTACTGACATCAATTTTAAAACTATTTGATCTTCCAAATTGAACCTCTTTTCCTTGGATATACTCAAGATAATATGAGTAATGGGATATAGGAATGTGACATAGGAATGTGACATAGGAACAAGATCAAAATAAAAAATGTTAACTTAAAAGGTCTTTACGAGCTTTTGGCTGCTTTTTCACAATTTGAGATTTCCGAGAATCAGTTCTAATTTTAGAATCAGCTCATTCTATGAACTCTTATTTAATTTTCTTTACATTCTTATCCTTTTTATACTGCTCTCTAAGCCTCTTTATCTCTTCTGCCTCGTTTTTTAACCGAAGTGCAAAAAAACCGAAGCAGCACTTCGTATATCGAAATATAATATCATTCCCTGAAAAACCAACAGGAGAAGTTGTACCCAGTAGAGTGATACCCTTTACTTTGTACCCGCCTGGTACAAGATACGTATCCTCTGTATGGTTCTTGATAAAGCTTTCACATTCCTGGAGAGTCGTATTTTTTAAGAGAATTTCGAAGTCATATTCCCTCAAGCATGCCATCCCTGCACCCTTTATGATCTCTTCCTTTAGATCAGTCCACAAAAAAATCCTGTAAGCGATTACTGTCTCAAGCGATGGAAATTAATATTAATTTAAGGTTATTATTGTATATTAAAAATGATTTTCATACCCAAAATTTGAGAGATCTCATTACTTGAAGGTGATCTCGAAAATAGTAATATTATCAACACTAAATGCTACAGAGCTAAAATTAGGCCTTAGAGGAATTGAAACATTAAACCTTATAAAGATTGAAACATTAATAAATGTCCTTAATATACTTCCCAGTACCAGTTAAAATCAAGCCTTAGAGGAATTGAAACAAATTGGTGAAATGGAGATAATACCACGAAAACTGATAAAATGTTTTACTTAGATCTTCTTAGAGTAGTACTCACAATAATCGCCGCTATTGCACTAATTGTAATGGTGATTTGTGTGTTCTTTTTAGGGGGATTCATGGTTCAAAACTCTTGAGATACTTAATCATGTTCGACCTAACAGGCCAGTTTTTCGCACTATCTCACATCCCATCCAGGACAATATAAAAGCGTTAAAATCAGGTCTTAGAGAGATTAAAACGAAGAATTCAGAGTTAAAATCAACAACAAAGAATTGGTAAATAACGAATAAAAGGCAAAACCTCCGAGGTAATGTACCAATATTACAAAACTATCCCAAATAATTGATTAATGTGTTTGGCTTCATCAAGACCAAGGTAATTTAGATTCTTGCCTTGTCCTTTTTTAACCATATTTATAGCTTCAATTCTTTTTGAGTGTTTTTGTGTTATCTTCTTTTCAAATTTTTACCTTTCTCGTACATGCAGCCCTGCACTCAAAAAACCCAGCCCCGGGCAGTTCATGTATTGTGGTTGCAACGATCATGCCTTCACCGAGTTCTTTTACGACCATTATGGGCTTGCCCCTGTCATCCTTTAATACTACATCAGCATCGGTTTCTGAGAAATACCCGTCACATCCTACAGGAGGAACAATATTCTCCACAAGCTTTTGGGCGTCATGCTTACCCATAGGCTGAGGTGTGCATGAGTTTTCTTCCATTACATATTTAAGAGAAAAAGGAAGCCAGTCATATTCGTATTCCGGAACAAGAGGACTAAAAACAAGAAGAGTTCCCCCTTTTGTCACAAACTTTTCAAGGGAGTGCTTACCACGTTCAAGTCCTGCACCTGTTTTCGTATATTGTTTATTTGCAAAACCTGTCGGCAGGATCAAAATCTTGCAAGCAGGAAGATAAGGAGTACAAAGGGACGTTGAGAGCGCACGGCTGCATTCAAGTCCATATTCCACAAATAGTTTTTCAAAAAGAAGAGGACAGTCCCAGAGTAAAATTACGTCACTCATGAAAAAGGATAGGAAACCCCCACATATGAATTTATCGATCTCACTAAATACAAAAGAGTTAACAAAGTTGGGGTTTGAGATTCATTATTCCATAGAAGTAGAAGTCATAAAAACAGAATTAGAACTTAGGTTTTTCCCGAATTCAAATAAGATCATATGCGGACTGGTAGTGACTGTAAAAGGGTAATTAATTGGCTCCAAAATATTAGAATAATATTTTGTAATAGATTCACATACTTTTCTGTCAGAATAATCGTGAATAAGTTTTACATATTCTCTGTCCTTTTCCGTACAAATTTCAATATCACTTCCGATACTGTCCGTCAGGTAAATTTCTTTGAAAATCATGATGTGCTCAGCAAGAGTGAAAGCTGCAGGGGGCTTGCCTGTAATCAACTCAAAATTTCTTATCACTTCAGCTATAGTTGGAAGCTCTCCTGAAACAAAAACCTCGAATGTCTTTCTTTGCATGCTAAGCCGCTGATAATTCTGCTGTCTGTAGGTCTTGATAAGATTTTTCCAGAATTCCGGCTTTTTCTGAATTTCCTGGAAAGTACTTTCCATTGGTGCGAAGTGTTCCTCAAGACCTTTAGGAATTTTTTGATAATCAAGAAATTCGAATTTTTTAAAATAAATCTTTGTTACATTTGATCTGCAGAAAAGACCCCGAACATCCAGTTTCATCTGTTTTGCTAGATAAAGAGCCACGCTGTAAGCCATAATTCCTCTTAAGCAGGAATTCCCATTTGACAGAATAAGACTTGCGGTTTCCGGCTCAGGACCCTGACCATATTCCACATCAACCTTAATTTTCCAGCCCATTTTTTCATTCAGCGTATTTATGTAACTGACAATATCAGGAATTCGTTTAATATTATAGGGGTTGATTATTTCATATACAATTGACTCATCGATCAATAATCCTGAAGTCTTTTTAATAAGCCATTCAAGTAACGTATGATGAACAAGCAGGAATTCTTCTTCCTCAATTAACTCATTACGGAATTCTGCGTTTTGTGAGACCTTACTCGAATTTATTTCTCCATTTTCACCGGCTCTTCCAGCCAGAGCCAGAGAAGCAGTTTCGATAGTATCTCTTATTGCCGCACTTAAGTTTCCATTATTTTTTTCCAGAAAGGGCTTCAATTTATCCACGTAGCATTGGTCAATAGAGATATTTTTTCGGACTATCAAGCGGATTCCCTCTCCTGCCTTCTTGAAACCATAAGCAGCTTAAATTTCTTAACTGATCCATATGTTCATTTTCGTTAACCAGATAATAGATTAGCACTCATACTTCTTAATATTTTTGCTAGAATCAAAAGCAAAAAACGCATTTAAAATTGAAATAAATAGAGAAAGTTTGAATAAAAAAACAATGTCATAAGAGATAAAAGAGAATATAAACAAGAAAATTAAAAACTTCAAAAACAAAAATAAGTTACAAAAGATATATTTTATGTTAATGAATATAGAATAAAAGTTTGCAGGAGAATTTTTGAGTAACTTAATGTGCTTATTAAAATATCTCTGCAAACTTTATGTCCGTGACTCTACCTGAGAGAGAAACTGGAAGTGTGCCAATTTTTCTGTAAAATCATAAATCTTAAAAATTGGTAGTTTGAGAATCTAACATCAAGAGAATTAAATCATGCTCAGTACACAAAAAACAGTGCTTAAAATTTACCAAATATAATAAATTATTATTTCGTTCTGAAAATATAAATTGTTGTCAGTTTCCTCTAGTACAATCCCGAAAAATCAGGGTAACCGGAACGGCTTTAAGGTCTGCATATATTACCTACTTTCATGAATTATGACACCGAAAGACTTGCCAGAGTCCGCACGATCGCAGACTATCAGTTTGGGAAAGGCATTGGGAAAGAACTTTTTCCTGACGGATCAACTTTTCAGTTGTCCAGGACGAAAAGGGTACGCCAAGTTATTCACTCGGGAAAGCGTATAGCTACAGCAAGAGCAAAGGATGGTTTTTTTACCCTCAGTATTGAAGGAGCCTCCATTATCCATAACCTATTACCAGAAAAAAAGCTTAGGGTTGTCGTATCAGATGAAGCTGCTCCTTTTGTGGAGAAAGGTAAAACCGCTTTTATAAAACATGTAATTGAAATTGATCCTGAACTGAGAGCAGGAGAAGAAGTGCTCATAACAGACGAGGCTGACAGACTGCTCGCAACAGGACAGCTTCTTTTATCTCCTGCAGAAATTCGTGCCCTTGACAGTGGCGCAGCCGTGGATGTAAGAGTAGGAGTTGCTTCGAAAAAAGAAAAGTGAGTCCAGAGCCCCAGAAAAACTTGTGAACGTATAAAAATGGACAGAGAAGAAGGAAAAAAGCTACTTCTATTGCTCAACTATTCTTATAGTGAAAAGATAAAATGAATAAGAATATATCATAGATAGTAATTTTTGAATGAATATCATAAGAAAAAATGGCTCTTTAGAAGAGCAGTTTCAACCCTGAATCCATTAAAGAAATAATAGTTTTAAAAGATAACAGTTTCCCGGAGAGTGAACATTATTTCAGAGCCAGAACAGATTTTAAAACACTTCCTGGTTCCAAATAGCACCAGAATAGAAACAAATAAGATTACAGTTGAGGGAGACGTTATTGTCGGTAATCACTCTAATATTGAATATAGCATACTCGGCAATACAGTTATTATGGGAGAAGGAGTGGATGTCTCCGGGGATATCGTAGCAAGTTCCGATATCAGAGTCGACATGTGGTCAAAACTGGGAAGCAGTGTAGAGGTCGGCAGAAACGCCTACCTAGGAGAATTTGTAACTATTGACGGGAAACTGTTTGTAGAAGGGGACCTAGATGTAGGGAAAGAAGTTAAAATTCGAGGAGGCTTCGAAGCTAAGGGATGGATAGTAGTAAGGAATCCAGTCCCTGTAATTATATTTTTGTTTCTCTACATAAGGGAAATGATGCGTCTTGGCAAAGGCGAAGAAATTGAAAAAGCCGTAGAAGAACTTTTTGAGGATTCCGAGGATATCCTTGGCCTTGAAGGAAAAGAACCCGGTGAAAATATATTGATTATACCTGCAGGCGCAAACATTTCCCCTGAAGCTATTGAAGTCGCCGGAGAAGCATTTATTGGAAACAATTGCCTGTTGATAGGAAATCTCCGGGCACAGACTGTTGAGACGGGGAAAAAACTGATCCTCAAGGGAAGCATATACTCAGAGAATAAAATCAATATCGGGGAAAATTGCACTGTATATGGCAATCTCTATTCAAAAGGACCGGTGAAGATTGGAAGAAACAGCCAAGTTTTCGGGGGAATAAAAGCCGACTCAGTCTTACTGCACGAAAACGCAAAAGTAGAAGGCACGATAAAAGCACCTTCAGGAGTATCTTTCTTAAGGGACGCTGCAGAAAAACCCGTCCTTGCAGAAGTCAACGCTTTAGGAAAAGCAATAATTAGTGAAACTTATAAGTTGCCCGAAAATATACCTCAGAGTGAACCCGAAAATAAACCTCAGAATGAACCCGTAAAACCCCTGAATATTGTGGAAGTACATTCACCGGCCAAGTCAAGTGATAAAGCTAGAAATATTTTTGTGCCTGGTAGAAAAAGAAAAACTGCCAGGACCCGGGCCTTAGAAAGAACTAGACGTTTTACAGGATCTCGGACTTACAGGAAGGAACAGAAGACTGGAGAGTAATCCAGAATAATTTTGACCAAGAAAATTATTCCTTTGATAGTCTCAAAAATCCAGAATTTCACTTGACTAGAGCTTGTCTCTGAATTTTTCATAAAGATATGATAAATCTTCTCTGTATATTGCCACTGATATACTCTTTTTAGAGTGTAAGCTAATTCTCCAGAGAAAGAATTGCGGAAAAATTTATTTTTTTGAGAAAGAGCAGTAATATTCATAGGGGATCAGGGAATTATCTGGATTTCGGAGAAAAAAGAGAAAAATTCAACTTTGACATTCAAATATAAACTCTAAAAATATTTAAATTGGGTTTTTAAGAAAACAATACATTCGTCTTGGGCTATTCAGATATCATATATAAATATAATTAAAAATAGTCAGTTTTTATTCGTTAAACTTTCCTATCAAGTTAAAGGAACAAATTTCAGGAAGGAATTCAATTGACAGAGAATGTTACAGAGCCTGAGAATTTACAGGCTACAGAGCCTGATAATCTACAGGCAAAATATGATTCAATTATAGAAAAAGATTCAAAATACGTAATGCAGACCTATGGGCGTCAGCCCCTTGTACTCTCAGAAGGAAAAGGGGCTGTTGTCTGGGATATTTATGGAAAAGAGTATATTGACTGTGTAGCGGGAATTGCGGTAAATAATGTTGGGCACTGCCACCCAGCCGTTGTCAGGGCAATCCAAGCCCAGGCTGAAAAATTGCTGCACGTCTCCAACCTTTATTACACTGAAATTCAAGCTGAACTTGCAGAAGCTCTTGTCTCAGTTACAGGTATGGAACGCGTTTTCTTCTGCAACTCTGGAGCTGAATCCGTGGAGGCTGCGATGAAGCTGGTCCGTATGGCTTCTGGAAAAAGCGCTTTTGTAGCCGCTGAACACTCTTTCCACGGTAGGACAATAGGATCACTCAGTGTAACCCACAAAAGTATGTACAGGGATCCTTTCATGCCTCCTGTGAGTTCCGAGACTACTTTTGTCCCGTATTCCGATGCTGATGCTATCAGGCAGGCCATTTCGGAAAACACGGCAGCCGTGATTCTTGAGCCCATTCAGGGAGAAGGTGGAGTAAATATTCCTGATCCTGAATACCTCAAAGAAGTAAGGGAGATCTGTGATGAGACCGGAACTTTCCTTATATTTGATGAAGTACAGACAGGTTTTGGAAGGACAGGTACATGGTTTTGTAAAGACCAATTCGGCGTGGAACCCGATATCATGAGCATGGCAAAAGCAATAGGTGGGGGCTTTCCAATGGGCGCTATCGCAGCCAGGGACGGGCTCAGCTTTGGACGCGGACAGCATGCTTCTACTTTCGGAGGCGGGCCGCTTGCCTGCGCAGCTGCACTAGCGTCGATTGAGGCAATCCGGGAAGAGGGACTTCTTAAGCGTTCAAAAGATAATGGGGCTTATTTCATGGGAAAGCTCAGGAATATGGACAGGGAGGATATTGTAGAAGTCCGTGGAAAAGGGCTCATGATAGGAGTCGAGATAAAATATCCATGCAGCAAATTTGTGGATTTTGCAAGGGAATATGGAGTGCTCGTAAATTGCACCTCAGATTCGGTGCTCCGCCTGGTTCCTCCACTTGTGATTACGAAAGAACAGATCGATACGGTAGTTGATGTTCTTGAGCAGGCCTGAACTGATAAAAAAAGAAATCTTTGATATTGCAGAGTACGTTCCAGGTAAATCCATTGAAGAAATAGCTTCTGCCTACGGGCTTGACCCGGTATCAATTATTAAACTCGGCTCAAACGAAAATCCGCTTGGGCCCTCTTCAAAGGCTGTTCAAGCCCTAGTGGACATTGCTTCTGGCGCGAATATTTATCCTTCAGCAGATGCCATAGAACTCAGAGAGGCTCTCTCTAAATATACAGGCTTTCCAGTTTCAAATCTTATAGCCTCAGGGCCAGGAATGGATGGGCTTCTTGATGGGCTTTGCAGGCTGATTATTGAAAAAGGAGACGAGGTCATAGTCCCTACTCCGACTTTCGCCTATTACGAACTTCCGGCACGGGCATGCGGAGGAAAACCAGTCTTTGTCAGGAGAAACCAGGACTTTTCTGTTGATCCTGAAAAACTTCTGGAAGCCCAGTCCACAAGAACAAAAATAATCTTCCTCTGTTCTCCCAATAACCCATCAGGGAATCTTCTTCCAGAAAAGGATCTAAGGAAAATCCTTGAAAATACCAAAGCTCTCGTGTTCGTTGACGAAGCATACGTCGAGTTTGCAGATAAGAACCTTTCAGGGCTTGTAAGAGAATACGATAACCTTGTTGTGGGAAGAACCTTCTCCAAAGTATTTGGGCTTGCAGGCCTGCGCCTTGGCTATGGGATCATGCCTGAATGGTTGGCAAAAGAGTATATAAGAGCAGCAACTCCGTTTTCGGTAAGCCTTCCAGCGTTAAAAGCAGGAATAGCTGCCCTTTTGGATGCCGAACACCGCAGAAAGAGCATAGAACTCGCAAGAAAAGGCAGAGAATACCTGAAAGAAAAAATTCCTTTTAAAGTATATCCTTCTCAGGCAAACTTTGTTCTTGTGGATGTTGCTCCTTTAAAAGGAAAAGTCGTTACACAAAGTCTCATGAAAAAGGGAATCATTGTACGTTCCTGTGATTCCTTTAGAGACGCTGGAGACTCCCTTATAAGAGTTACAGTCGGGACTCCAGAACAAAATGAGAAAGTTATCAGAGCTTTTGAGACTGTAAAGAATGAGGTATAATCTACTTTTTTAAACTTCTATTACTTTACTCTTAACTTCTTTTTTTATTGTGAAAAACCCTTATTTTTTTATTTAAGCTTTAATAATTATTGGAAAGTGCCTTTATTTCTTTACTCTAGTCTTATTTCATGATTTTATTCATTTTAAGGCTTATTTTACAGAAATAATTATTCCAAAAATTTATTATTCAATTTTTAGAATTTTCATTAACGGATAGTTTAGTTCAGGTTCATATTCCATTCCAACTTTTATCTTTGAAGTGCCGTATTTTACAGTTATTTTTACTTTAAGCATTGGCCCCTGGAGTTCAGAATAACCAAACTCATTGTTCAGCTTGCTTTTCAGCATATCCCTATCGATTTTTACCGAGATATCTTCCACATATGGCTGGACTGAAATGCTTTCCTGAATAGCCTGTTCAAGGCTTGAAGCTGTGTTCAAATTTACAGGAGAGCCCGTAAATTGATGGTAAAGAGCTCCGAGTTTTATTCCTGCTTCAAAAAGTGCATTATCTCTATCGGTTACTTTTTCTTGGACCAAAAAATCCCTCCCTTCTGGAAATTTATCGTACATATCTTAAATAAATTAATTTTACTGTTTTTCCTTCTTAGATCCTAATTCTTTATTTCGATAATTCTTATTACCAAGATTGCTTAATAGAGGAACTTTAAAAAAAGGAGAAAAGATGTACGTTAACATGAGGATAAAAGGTAAGATAGAGAAAATCCGCATGTATTCGACATTATATAGGTAGAGAAGCATAGTTATCCCGAAAACGGCAGCTATAAAAGCAAGAATTCTGACGTTCTTGATCTTCGGATAACTTACCGAACTTACCATAAGAATAGATAAAACCAGGGTAAGCGCTAAAAGAAAATCTATTTTGACAAAACTTTCGCTCAACAACATGTATGTAACAAGCATAACGCATCCTGCGGTTATAGGAAGGCCATCAAATCCTGTTTTACCGGAAGCAACAGAATTGAAGCGTGCAAGCCTGAGAACACCGCAGATAGCGTAAAAAACCGGAAACACCGCAACAAGAGGGTCTGGATCTCTGACAAGAGGATTTATCTGCCCGAACTGCAGATACACAAGAAGAGCAGGAGCTGCTCCAAAAGAAACCGCATCTGCTAGGGAGTCAAGTTGTTCCCCAAGTTCTCCTCCTTTAAATCGCCTGGCAATGTATCCATCCGCTCCATCTGCAATTGCTGCAGCAAGGAGTAAGATCAAAGCTAGAGCGAACCCATTATGAGCCTCTCCAGTTTGAAATATGGCAGCTTGAACTGTAGCCTGAGTGGCTACTGCAATTGAGCTGATTCCACAGATGAGGTTCAAAAGAGAGACCAGGTCCGGGAGTCTTAGCATTTGAAATACGTTCATTTTCAAAAATTCCTGTCATTGTTTATTGTTGCTATAACGGTCTTGCCTGCAAGTACCCGCTCTCCTTTCCGTACTGTAATTTCAAAGTCATTGGGGATTGTTACATCAACTCTTGATCCGAAGCGAATCATTCCGATGCGCTGTCCCTGCTCGACCATATCATTTACTTGAGAATAAGAGACAATTCGCCTGGCAATTGTGCCTGCAATCTGCGTGACACTAACGTCCCCATACTTGCTATGAATAATAAACTCGTTTCTTTCGTTTCTTTCAGAGTCTTTCCAGTAAGCAGGAAGATATCCGCCTTTCTTGTAAGTTATTTCCCTGATCGTTCCCGAAATCGGAGCTCTATTTACATGTACATTCTGGAGAAACATGAAGATACAGATTTTCCGGCCTCGAATATCTATGACAGTGCCATCAGCCGGGGAAATCATATAAGCGTCAGAAACTTCCACCTTTCTTTCAGGATCTCTGAAAAAAAGAACCATAAAGAAAGTCATTGCCATTGCTATGTAAGCAGCACGGTTTAGATTGGAGCTGTTCATTGCTCGGGAAAGAATTGCAAACAGTGCAGTTATAAGTGCAGCTGTAAAAAGCCAAGGTTCCGAGCCCTTTGCAAGCATTGGCCTCAATCCCCCCCAGACCTGCGTAGAAGGGATCTTAATTCTTGAGAAATTATTACCCAGAGACCATCAATCATTTCGAGTAGTTCGGGCAGAATCCGGAGCACTGCATATGAAATAACAAAGAGAGCAATGCCTGAACCCGCCTTTGCGATGTAATTATGTGCAATTATAAAACTATCAGCCCCAAACCATTGCTCTCCATAAGCAACTACCACGAAAATATCCCTGATAAGGTTAAGTATATAAATAACTGGTACTGACACGAGAAAAGCCATAGCCAGACGGCTAAGAGGAGCTCTCACCGCACCTATAAGCCCCATAAAGAGAGCAATACTTTCAATTGCTGTACAGGCGAGAATGATTTCCACTGTGTATCCGTTAAACGTTATCATATTCCATGCTTTCATGTACGCAGGAATACCGAAATATTGGAGAACCCAGAGAACCTGAGAAGCAACTCCTCCTATAATCCAGGTATTCAGAGAGGGGAAATTTGCAAATGGGAAATAGACAAGAGCTCCGAGTGCACTGGCACTGGTAAGCATAGAGGTAATATCAAGGGAATTGCTCTCACCCTGAGCTGAAAATTTTGAATGTACTACCTCTCTATTATTTTTTATATAGATAGGGCCCTCTCTGTACTCCCTAAACATAATATACGCTACAAGTAGACAAAACAGAGCTATTACTATTGTAAGGAGCACATTAGCATAGTCCTGAATCTCTAGATAATAGAGAGGCTGATAACCCCAGTGGATGGAAAATACACCCCATCCAATCCCTCCAATCAGTTTACGAACCTTAGAGGTTCTAGGGATGATGGATGATGTAACCATTAACCCGACTGCGAGCCAGAGTATACTTTCTATCATTTTTCACGCACCTTTTTTGAAGAGGTAAAGCTAGTTCTGTATTTTGTTTACCCTATTTCTGAAAGCTCAGAAAGGCCTCGAGCAAGTCATGAAGTTTTCGGAAAGTGATATGTGAAATCGTCTAAATAATTAATATATTTCCATAGAAGCTTCTAATAAATTCAATAGTTCACAGATAGTAAGTAGTATTAAGGAATTCAAAGGTTATGGATTTTACTTTTCCTTATTGATGAATGTAGAATTAATACCTCCGTTATAATACCTCCGTTATGACACTGATAAGAGTAATTGAACCTGCAGGTTAGATAATAGATTCCTATTATAGAAAAATAACGTTACAAGCATGCGCCTAATTATATAAAAATATAGAAAATAATAGATCTTAAAAATTTGTAAGAAATTTTTGATTTTGATAAAAGGGAAACATTTAAGAGAAGCTACCACATAAGGAATTTTTCTGCTTGACAGAAACTTGACTTACAATGTCAAAATTGAAATACGATAAAGAGTTTCTACGTTATGCACAATAATAATATTATTTTATTCTATAATATTAGTTTATTCTGTCATTCTTGCTGGAAAAGCTAATTCAGAATGGGACTGGTAGCGGAAAAAGAGATCTCCCTGAAAGGAAATGCGAAGGCACTTTATGAAACCTCAAACTCCCAGTTTAACCGTTGATACCGTAATCCTCTTTAAAAATAGGCTTGTGCTTGTAAAGAGAAAAAATCCCCCTTATCAGGGAAAATTTGCCCTTCCTGGCGGCTTTGTAGAAATCGGAGAAAGCACAGAAAAAGCAGCAGCTAGGGAAGCCTTTGAAGAAACAGGCCTTTCTGTAGAGATCATCAAACTTGTAGGGGTCTATTCCGATCCTCACCGTGACCCCAGAGGGCATACAGTTTCAGTATGTTACCTTGCGAAGGGATCCGGAGAGTTGAAATCGGGATCTGATGCCGATTCCGCCGAACTTTTTGGGTTTGATTCCATTCCTGAACTGGCTTTTGACCATAATAAAATTGTAAATGATGCAAAAAGTGATATTGATGCAATTCTGTCCCAAATGCAAAAGTATGATGTTTCCTAAAAACGGTAATTTCGAATGTAGAAAATGCGGAAACATAATACCTATAAAAAAAGATGAAAAAAGTTTTGTTTCTAAAGCCAAGATTGATGATCATGAAGTAGTGGTTCTGGAAGGTGAACAGACTTCAGGTCTTCCAACAACAAACGCAAAATGTCCGGAGTGCGGAAATAATACTGCAGCTTGGTGGCTTAGACAGCTAAGATCTGCCGACGAATCCGAAACCCGTTTCTTCAAATGTACGAAATGTGGATTTACCTGGAGAGAATACGACTGAGATTTAATTGCTCTTCTATTCACCCTTGAAATGCATATTTCCCGAAAAAGTGGTTTACCAGTATTACAGCTTCCTTTCTGCTTCAAGCGGAACCTGAAGCCGTCCTGCTTTATGACCAAGATTTATATAGTTGCCGGGAGTTTGAATCTAATGATTTTTCCGATTATAGAAACCCGTTTGTCCTAAATTAGAAAGTTTACTATTCAATAGAACAGGAATTTCCGTATCTGTAAAGAGATGTATGTATCTGTGAAGAAATGTATATATCTCAAGGGTAATAAAGAGTTTAAGACTTAAATTTATTATTGGAGAAGAATTATGTTCAAGGCAGCAATTAATGCAGAGCTTCTGAAAGACGCAATTGCCGCACTGGCTGTAATTGTAGATGAGGTCAGATTTAAGATAAAACCCGAAGGTATTTCAGTAAAAGCAGTTGATCCTGCTAACGTTGCAATGGGAATTTTTGAGCTTGGATCATCCGCTTTCGACGAATATAGCGCTGATGAGTGTGAAATAGGAGTTGACCTGAACAAGATTATGGACCTGCTGGGAATTGCGGATAAGAATGATACAGTCAAGATGGAACTTGAAGAAGGGAACAACAAACTCCTGATTGACGTTGGAGGATTGTCTTATACGCTTTCTCTTCTTGATCCTTCCACAATTCGTGCAGAACCAAGAATTCCCCAGCTCGAGTTGCCTGCAAAAGTCGTCCTGAACGGTGCCGATCTCAGACGTGCTGTGAAAGCTGCAGAAAAGATAAGCGATCATATGCTCATGGGAGTTTCTGATGATACATTCTTTATGGAAGCAAAAGGCGATACTGACAAAGTTCGTCTGGAAATGGGTAGGGATCAACTAATAGATTTGAAAGCAGGTGAAGCTTGTTCGCTTTTCTCTCTGGATTATTTAACCGATATAGTCAAGCCTACAAATAAAGTTAATGAGGTTACACTCTCCCTTGGAAAAGACTTCCCAATATTCATAGATTTCGAAATTGCAAACGGTGCAGGAAGAATTTCTTACCTCCTGGCTCCAAGAATTGAGTCGGACTAATTTTATGCAGGCTGAAGAACTTGCATATTACCCTTTTATTTCAGAAGCATCTACTTATGTTGAGAATCTGGGTATTTCCCTGGATAGTCTGCTTAATTCCCGAGCCTACCGAGCTGCAAGAGTTAGGGGGATAGAAAGAGTAAAAGAGGCTCTAGAAGGAGAAATCAAAAAATCTCCAGTCTCTGGGGAAGTCCAAGTTCTTTCAGAACTTCTTTCCTATCCTTTTGCTCGGATGCTAGTTGCTTGCGTGGATGATCAGCTCTTTACCAGACGTTACGCCCTGGCAGAAGCAAAAGCTGCCTATAATCTTCTAAAAAACGAAAATACGGATTTTTTACTTAAATTTGGGGAAGATTTTGGAGTCTCAGCCTATTTCAGAGATTTTCATTTCTGTCTTCATTTTACGGCCTATATTCACTTTTCAAATGCCCTGAAAGATCCTGCATGGAAGCTGACAAACCGCCAGTTTCGGGCTGGAGAAGTAAAAATTACAAAAGAAGAATTTGCAAGGCTTCTTGAAGAAGCAGTCAAAGAGCGTATTGAACAATCTTTTCCGATTCCTGAAATCCCTTCTGAAGTCTCAAGTTTCTGCGCTCCCCACGTTGCCGAGATAAAGGATCAGTTTGAAATCCAAAAGAAAAAATTCGGAGCAACGGACTTTGGAGCAGTTGAACCGGAACTCTTTCCTCCCTGCATATCCTACGCCCTTGCAAACGTACAAGGTGGGATAAACCTTGCTCATTCTATGCGTTTTGCCATGACCTCTTTCCTGCTCAACGTTGGAATGTCAGTGGATGAAATTCTTAACCTTTTCAATATTTCTCCCGATTTTAACGCAGAACTAACCCTTTATCAAATAGAACACATTGCAGGAGCAACAGGAAATGTATACAAGCCTCCTGCGTGCGATACCATGAGAACCTATGGCAATTGCATAGGAAAAGATAGGTTATGCGAGAAGATCAATCATCCTCTGGGATACTATGAGAGAAAGATATATCTGAAAAGTAAAGAGAGGGAGAAAGAAATAGAGAAGGGGAAAGAAAGGGATAAAGAGAAAGAAAGTGGAAAGGAAAAAGAGAAAAAGCAGTAAAGTTCAGAATAAATTAAAGTGGGTAGTTTTTTAATCCAAAGGTTTACGCACCTGCATATAAAATAAAAACTAGCAAAACGTTTAAACTTATATTTATTCAATTTGCGTAACGCAAATACTTTATTTATAAACACTACTGATTTTAGTTATAAACATTGTTTAACAAATTCTTCTGGCATTAAGGTACGTTTTACAGTTTCTTCAATTGATAAGCCTTTGCTTAAGAACCTTTTTACCACACTTTCCATAGGTTCACCAACCTCAACAATGTGTTTATCAGGATCGTAAAATCTGATGACTCTTTGTCCCCACGGCTGCTCTTTTAATTCATGCACATACTCAACTGAGTCCATGCCTTTCAGCTTTTGAAGAAAGTTATCTAAATCATTCTCCTCAAAATACAGTTCAGAATTATTTGATTTTTGGAGGATATCATTTTTGCTTATATTTATTAAATCTGAAAAATGAGATTTCAAGTGTATAGCAAAGCCGCCCTCAAATGATACGTTCTCACCAAAATCGCATTGTACTGTTTGATTAAGGATGTTTTCATAAAAATTTCTGGAAGTTTCTATATTATTAACAACAATAAGTGGACATATAAACTTCATTTTATTCCCCTCCTTTTGTGAGTAAATATGATATTCTAGGTGAATCATTGTTTTGAACTGTTCATAACACTGAGAGCTTTCAACCAACCTTCTGAACTCAATCAGCACTCTGAATCTCTTCCTTTCTGCAAACTCTTTATATTTATTCAAAAAATAGTTCATGCATCTGACATGCCAGGCGGGATATCTAGCTTTTAACGTTCTTTTCTGTCATCTTCGGAAAATAACGTTAATATTCCTTTAATCGCTCTATCGCGCGTATCCATGAAATAATTTACTTGCTTTCTTGCAGTTTCTATCCCTCCAATCAATTCATCTTTTAGAGGATTAATTCCTGCCAACTCACCATAAATTCGTGTAATTGGTTTTTTATCTTTGAGAGGCGCATAATAATCCTCGACTTTCCTGACAACGCTTTCTTCAACGGGCAAGATCAGCCTTAAATTTTCATTATGCCTGAATGAAATCCTCATTCCCGGCAAATATTGTTTTGGAATCCCGGCTTCAAGCAACGCCTCATTTCGGAATCTCATCTGAAGCATATGGACATCGGTTTTTGTCTCGGAATATAGTCGGGTTATTCGTTCCTTCTCTTTATCAGGGATCTGCATCTCGCTGTTCCCAAACCACTTGTCCAACAGCTCCTCTGCCAGCAGTTTATTACCACCCTTGATCAAGTCGTAGTTTCTACCGGCATCGATGATATCGAGTTTCTTTGTCACTGACGTGCGATTCGCCATAATCTTATCTACGTCGATTCCCGCACTATCAAAAACAATCGGGAATGGCAACTCGTTGGAATCGGAATAGAAATAAGTAAATATTGCCTGAAAGGTCGGGCTGCGCTGGATGTTTCCTGAATCAACCGCTCTTACTATCCAAGTCTTCATGATAATTCAATTTTAGATAAAACTATTTAATAGGGTTCACATCACAAGACAGAAAAAAAAAATCGTATGCTAAAAATTGTGAAAATAAGTGGAATTCAGGTTGCAAGCAACTTAGGAAGTCCTAAACCTTTACCTTTTTTTGTATTCCCTACACTTTTTCACAAATTTTTCTACGGGGAACGTCGCAGGATGAGAATGCATATAACCTGCCAGGGTGTTGTGCTCAATAAGGCCGTCAAAACCATCCTGTATACCTCTTCCACGAATCATTTCGTATGCAAATTTGGCATCATGGTCACATTCTGTGAGAGAATAATGGAATTCATGACCTCTGATATTATGAGAAGAGAAGTTTTTGTCCAGAGGGCGGGCTTCAGTATATCCAAGAGCTTTAAGCCGATTGGTCATGCGTGTGTTTGCAGGCACGACATCTGCGAGTTTATAGGTTCTGTTGTCTATTTCATAAGTTCCGCAGAGATAAAGCAGGCCGCCACATTCTGCATAGATGGGCAAACCGTCAGCTGCAAGGCCCTTAAGTTTCCGGGTCGTTTCTGATTTCTCAAGAGTTTCCGCGTAAAGTTCAGGATACCCACCTCCAAGATAGATCCCATCCACATCCGGAAGTTCTCCGGCCATCGGGCTGAAAAATTCGACTTCAGCTCCATAATCCCTAAAGGCGTCGAACATATCCTGATAATAGAAACAGAAAGCCGGATCCATTGCAACTCCAATCCTGAGATCTGCTTCAGATATCTGGATATCCCGGATTTCTGGAACCTCACAGGGCTCGGCAAGTTCAAGCACTGCGTCAAGGTCAACGTTTTCCTCAATGAAAGTTGCCATTTCTTCAGTATTGTAGTCCTTTTCATGAGCCATATACAATCCAAGATGTCTAGAGGGAACCTCGATATCTTTCCTTCTTGGGATCGTACCGACAATAGGAATGTTACCAGGAAGTGAATTTTTTATAAGTTCCACATGTCTTGGGCTGCCTACCTGATTCAGGATAATGCCTACAACCCTTACTTCAGGATCGAACTCAGAATATCCTTTAAGGAGGGCAGCGGTGCTTCTGGACATCCCATGCACATTGATTACCAGAATTACCGGGAGGTTAAGGGTTTTTGCAACATGCGCGGAACTTGCAATCTCTGTAGAGTCAATTCCATCAAAGAGTCCCATGACTCCTTCTACTACCACAATATCCGCATCTGCAGCAGTTCGGGCTACAGTCTGCCCAACTACGTCAGTGCCCATCATGTATGTGTCCAGATTCCTTGAGGGACGCCCGCAAATTGCAGTGTGATGAGAAGGATCGATATAGTCAGGCCCTACTTTATAAGGCTGAACTTTTAGCTGTCTGTGTTTAAGGGCAGCCATGATACCCATGGAGACTGTCGTTTTTCCGACCCCACTATGGGTTCCTGCAATAAGTATTCCTTTTGTCATCTGCTGGATATTGTTGCCGTTAAAATATATTAAAGCTATTAATCCAGCTGCTTTAAGCAAGTTATAATTTTTTTAAGAAAAAGGAAGCGAAAATGAAAAATTTAAAAAATTCTAAGTAAATGATGTGAATTCTTGCCAAATAATTACTTTTTTAGAAAAATCAAAAATCTTAGTATTTGCACAATGCGCATTAGTCTTAAGTAAAAGATGTACCTACCCTGAGACAAGAACAGCTAGAATTTCAAGAAAATATCGAAGAAGGCTTCGACTTTGAAGTCGAATAAGCTCATTAGATAATTATAGTATAATTTATATATGTAATTCAATTATATAAATAAGTACGGATTTCAGTAATCAGATACTCATATCAACATATATTCAATTCACATCACTATAGACATTTAATTCGTATCAGTATATTTATCAGTCAACCTAGTATCTTTATGCAATTCAAAACCAGTAAGACATCCCGGGCTCTTTCTAAGAAATGTCATCCGTTTGAAATCAGGGTTACTATGGACAGATCATTTTATAGATCATTTCCAAGATGAATTTGTCCCACAAGCAATGCAAAAATCCAGATCCGGATTGTCAGTTGATAAAGAATTGCATGCCAAATATTAAAGGGGATTTTAACCAGCCATGAAGCAGAGAAATCCAGGAAAAACACCTGATGTTGCAGAAGAAGATTCAAAAAGAATTCTTAAGGACCCTTATGGGCGAAGGGTGACAGGGCTTAGGATATCGATAACTGATAAGTGTAACCTTTCATGTATGTACTGTCATAATGAAGGTGCAGACTGTTGTACCTGCGGCCCTACAGGAAATGAAATGAAGCCTGAGCTAATTTGTGGAATTGTCAAGGAAGCTGCAAAATTCGGGGTCAACAAAGTAAAATTTTCAGGGGGAGAACCGCTTTTTCGAAAAGATTTCGAGGAAATCCTTGCCTGCCTTCCTCCATTAAAAGAAGTCTCTGCGACAACTAACGGCATTCTGCTTGAGAAGCGCGCAAAAACTCTGAAAGCTGCGGGCCTGGATAGGGTAAACGTAAGCCTGGATTCTCTTGTTCCTGAAAAATATGAAAGAATCACCGGAGCGCCACCTGGCTCGCTTGAAAAAGTTATTAGAGGAATTGACAGTGCAGTTGAAGCTGGACTGACCCCTGTAAAGCTGAATATGGTACTCCTGAAAGGGGTAAATGATAATGAAATCAATTCCATGATGGATTTTATCCGTCAATATAAAGGAATGATTATCCTACAACTAATCGAGCTTATGGACGTTGATCCCAGGCTTTCGAAGTACATGATTGACTCGAAAGCTCTTGAAAAAAGTCTGGCTGAAAAAGCAAGTGAAATTAAGGTGCGGCACCTGCACCACCGAAGAAAGTATATTATTAATGGAGTAGAAGTTGAGTTCGTTCGTCCTATGGACAATTCGGAGTTTTGTGCCCACTGTAGCAGACTCAGAGTCACAGCAGATGGAAAGTTCAAGCCCTGCCTGCTGGTAAACGACAATCTTGTGGATGTCAGAGAAGCAAAAA